>DASPZT010000039.1:0-4166 GCA_035636135.1 Candidatus Limnocylindria bacterium
ACCAACACCAGCCGCAACGCCGACGCCAACGATTCCGCCGCCGCCGCCGCCACCACCACCACCACCGCCGCCGCCGGCCAACACCTGTGGCGCGCCCGCCAATCCCTGGGGCTACAACTTCTGCACAGGCAACGTGATCTACGCCCCGCCCTCAACGTTCTGCAATTATTTCAACTGCATTCCATCCTTCTGGACCAGCACCAACGGCTACGTCGAGGAATGCGCCGATGCGACCTATAGCCACTCCGGTGGACGGTCTGGCTCATGTTCCTATCACGGCGGAAACTTGAGGGCATTGCTGGCAGCCTGATTTGGCGTAGGGCAGGGGCGCTTCCTAGAGATCAAGTGGGCGGCAGGTCCTTGAACCACCGACCCGCAACCAAGCCAAAAGCCGGCTCGGCCGCAGGGGGCGGCGGGATCGAACGCAACCTCCGGAGCAATCTGGCCGCGGGTCACATCGTCGGCGAATGCCTGGCAGATCGCGTGCTGGCCAGCCTGGTAGCTAGCCGGCACAGACCATCCCAGGAAGATCGGCGAAGCCGCCACAGCGGCTAGCGCCACCGCACCTGCAACTGCGATCTGCCGGAGTGTCAGGTTGAGTTCGCCTCAGTACCAGCTGTCCTCGGCGTCGCCGATGCCCGTTGGCCGTAACGGGTCGAGCCAGCGATAGGCCAGGTCGCCGGTGGTCTCGTCGTAGTACGTCTCGTCGATCGAAATGTCCTCGCCATCGGTTTGGTCAAGATCGGACTCATCCAGCATTGGTGATCCTCCTTCAGGCAGTGACGGCGGCTTCGGCGGCCGTCTCGGGTACATCGGGGACCGACTCGTCCTTCGGGCTCAGCATGCGCATGACGTCCAGGGTGACTTCGGTGGTGTAGCGGCGAAGGCCATCCTTCCCATCCCATTCGCGGCTGCGCAGTCTTCCCTCGACGTAGATCAGCTTGCCGCGGCGCAGGTACTCAGCGCAGATGCCGGCCAGGCTGCCAAACGCAACCAGCGAGTGGTACTGGACGTCCTCCACCTTGTTACCGTCCTCATCTTTGGTGTAGCCGTTGGTCGCTAGCCGCAGGCGAGCTATCGCCAGCCCCTTGGGACTGGTCACCAGTTCGGGGTCGCGAGTCAAACGGCCGATAAGCGTGACCCGGTTGACCATTTCGAGCATTCCCTCCTTAGTCGGCGTGATCAGTGGGCGAGTCGAGAATCACTGGTGGAGCGGGGCATCACCTCCTGCGCTAAGGTGCGGCCCCACCATCGGTAGCGGATCGACCGGCGCGCCAGCGACCCGCACCTCGAAGTGCAGGTGCGGTCCCGTGGTCCGGCCGCTCGACCCTGTCTCGGCAATCAGCTGGCCGGCCGCAATCGCGTCGCCGGACTCCACCAAGACCAGGCTGAGGTGGCCATACACCGTGCTCAGTTGGTCGTCTCGGCGAAGGGTGATGAAGAGCCCATAGCCGTCCGGGTTGTCGTCCACCATGGCCACTCCGGCGGATGCGGCATAGACCGGGGTTCCCTCCACGGCCCCCAGGTCCACCCCGCTGTGAAAGTGATGGCTGGGGCAGGTGAAAGACCAGGGTTCCAGGCCAAGGTCCGAGCAGCCAAACGGTTGGGTCACGAGCGCCCCGGGGAGCGGATCGGAGAGCACCTGGCCCGGCTCAGGGACGGGCGCGAACATTCCCGCCACCAGCATGATCAAGAGGAGGGGTAGTGCCAGCACCAGGCCGGCCGCAGCCAGGAGCGGCTTGCGGAACGACCAGAGGGTGAGGCCGGCCTGGACGGCGAGCGCCGCGCTCACGCGGCAGCCGCTCGGGCCGCGCCGCTGGTGCGCGCGTGCGCGAGGGCTTTGGCCCCCTCCTTCCAGGCGTGGTGCGCCAGGCGCTCGGCCCTCAGCTCCATGTGGCCCGACGCACTCATCAGCCCCGGGACCTTGATCACCAGGTAGAGGATCGCCAGCCCATAGAGCGTCTGCATGACGTTGTCCTGCTGCTCGGTGATGAAGGCGCTGGCCAGGCGCAGCACCAGCACCTGGGCGAACTGCATGAAGACCGTGACCTCGAACAGCCTGACCCAGGCGCGGGCGTAGCTCTTGGTCTCGGGAAGGATCATGGAGAGAGCCGCCAGGGGAGCCACCACCAGCAGGATCGCCAGCAGGGCGAAGCGGACCACATAGGTCAGCGCCAGGATCAGGATCATCACCACCAGGACCATGTGCAACGCCAGCTGGACGAAGGAGCTGGCGACGTGGACGCTGGGCGCCCGGGCGTAGGAGATCGGATTCAGCAGGCCGACCAGCCAATCGGTCTGGTGCGCGGACCCGGTCACATCAGCGGACCAGACCGCGTGCACCAGCGCGTTGTTAATGTCAATCGCCATCTGGGCGAGGGGCAGGCTGAAGTGGGCCATCACGATGGCGGCCATGACGCGGGGGAGCATGGTCTTTAGCGTGTAGTGAGCCCGAAAGCTCCGCTCCCACTGGCTGCGCAGGAAAGCCCAGGTGAAGACCAGGACCAGCAGGGCGTCGGCGATCGCCACCGTGACGTGATGCATCCCCACGATGGCTGGGTTTCCGGTCACCGGCCCCGCCGGCAACCGCGACAGGTCGAAGGTGCCCAGCAGGTAGGTCTCCACGAAATGGGTCGAGGAGAACCAGTTGGCGAAGTCCTTGATGATCGCGTCCAGCAGGGACTCGACGAGCTTGAGCAGCAGGTCGTACACGGCGCCGCCTCAGTGAGGGACGGAGTCGACCAGCACCCGGACCAGGATTCCGGCCATTTCCACGCCGATGGTGCCGAAGACGATGCGGCCGATCCATCGCTTGGCCTCCAGCACGCTGCGGGGTTCGACCGCCACCATTTTCCAGATGAAGGCCATGACGAACGCCAGCGCCCCGATGCTGCCGGCCAGGCTCTGGCCATATCCGGTCCAGATCTCGATCACGTGCCGCAGTTGGTCCATCTCAGCGCCTTCTCTCCATGTCTGGGATGACCCGCTGCTCGAGGTACTGCTCGACCGCTTTGATCAGCCGCTCCAGGATCTGCCACTGCACGTCCAGCTGGTGCCGGTCCTCGCGGCCCAGCCGGTCGGCCAGATCGCGCGAGAGCGCCGTCGGACTCGGACGGGCCCGCGCCGGCGCGGACGATGCCGGCGCCGGCGTGGGGCCAGGGGACGGGAGGACGCCCGGATCGTCCGAGGGCAGCACCACGGGCGACGGCAGGCTCGGCAGGCGGTGAGGCTGCATCGCCAGGTGGATGCCGACGCCGGTGAAGGCGGCCAGCACCGTGATCTCGCCTCCCACCAGCACCAACTTCCACGGCGCCGCCATGCCCGCATCCTGACACAAGACTGTATGTTTGTCAAGACGTAACCGTGGCTAGAAAGTTAAAAGGCCACGTTCGGCGACATTGACGCCGATTGAGCAAGCTCCCCTGCTGGGGAAGCCTTGAGCATCTGCCGGGATTTCAAGCTAGTCCCGTCGCCACGGAGTAGCTCTGTCACGCAAGTGCAGGGAAGGGTCCCGTCGCTATTCTGCTAACATATCCGGCATGCCAGTTATGTTGGAACGGCCAAAGATGGGGGTGCGCGCCAGGGCCCGCTTTTTGAAGGGTCTGGGCGACTCCACCCGGCTCCGCATCTTGGAGCTCCTCTTCGAGCGCGAACGTACGGTCGGTGAGTTGGTCGAGCTCCTCGACCTTCCCCAGGCACGCGTCTCGACCCATCTGGCGTGTCTGCGCTGGTGCGGATACGTGCACGCGCGAAAAGACGGTCGTCGCGTCTGGTATCAGGTGACAGACCCGAGGCTGGGCAGACTGCTGGAGCTCGCGGCTGAACTCGCCACCCCAAACGCGAAGCATCTCGCCACCTGCACGCGGATCGGTCCGGAGTGGGTGTGATGACAAGCCCGCGGGGGTTTTTCGTGCTGATCGTGGCACTCCTGTGTTGCGGTGCTCCCCTGCTGTTGGCTGCCCTCGTGGCCACCGGCGCGAGCGCCTGGCTAGCTGCCAACCGCCTCTTTCTGGGTGCCGGCACAGCGCTCGCCGTGTCGTTGATCGCCATCAGCCTTTGGATTTACCAGAGGAAGCGGATGCCATGAGCACAGCGTCGGCGGTGCGTGACCAGTACGACCTGGTAGTGGTTGGGTCTGGAAGCGCGGCGTTTGCCGCCGCGATTCA
>DASPZT010000040.1:0-7060 GCA_035636135.1 Candidatus Limnocylindria bacterium
TCCTGGTCGAGCGCGACCGGCCGCAGGTCGAAGAGCAGGCGCCGCAGGCGCGTGATGGCCTGGTCGATGGTGAGATCCACCTGGGCCAGCATGTCCAGGTGTCGCTGGTCCCTGGTCTCCGCCCGCAGCAGATGGAGCCGGATCTTCACCGCAAACATGGTCTGGATCGAATCGTCGTGAATGCCGTTGGCGATCTGCCGTCGCTCTTCCTCCTGGACGGTGACGAGGCGGGTGAGCAGGGCCTGGCGCTGCCCTTCCGCCTGGTGGCGGGCCGTGACATCGCGGGCGATGGTGAAGGTCCGCGCCCCGCTGCCCGCCCTCGTCGTCAGCTGGGCCGCCTCCAACTCGATTCGCCGGCCGTCCTTGTGCCGGATCGCCGCATCGAAGCGAGAGGGCCCGGGCGTCTTCATGATTTGGGCGATGCGGGCCTTGAGCTCCTCGCGGTCCTCCGCGGGAACGAGGTCGTAAAGCGACTCCATGGCGTCCAGCTCCGCACGGCTGTAGCCGGTCACCTGCGGGATGGCCGCATTCATGAAGATCGGCTTCTCACCCTCGGAAACGATGACCAGGTCCCCCAGGTCGCTCTGGGCTTGGATCAGCGCCTCGAAGAGCTCGGTCTGCTCGTGCAGGGCCGCCTCCACCTGCTTGGCCTCGGTGATGTCGAGCGCCACCCCGATGGCGCCCACCAATTCGCCGTGGCCGTCGCGTGAGGGACCGTAACTCACCGCCAGCGTGCGGTCCGCTTCCCGGATGGTTGCCTGCACGGTCTGCCCCGACAACGCCCGGCGGACATACTCGAGCACCTCAGGGCGATCGGCATACAGCTCCTTCACGGACCAGCCGACCCATTGTCCCGGCCGCCGGCCCAGCGCCACCAGGCCGGCCCCTTCGCAGAACGTGATCTGGCCGGTGCGGTCAATGGCGATGAGCACGACCGGTGCGTTCTGGACCATCGTGAGCAGACGCTGTTGGCTGGCGTCGAGCGCTTCTTCCGCCTGTCGGCGGTCGCTTGCTTCCCGCCGCCACCGCTCGCGCTCCCGCTCGAGTGCCAGGTTGGCAGCAGCCAGTCCCTGGCGCAGCGCCCGCCACCGGGTGGCGATGACCGCGCTGGCCACGGCGACCACGAGCACCACCGCGCTGCGGACCAGATACGCCCAGGTGGGCGGGCTCGAGCTGAACACGGCCGCCACCTCCCAGACCCGGGCGCCCAGCACCACCAGGAAGCCGACGAGAAAGCCCACCGCCCCTATCCAGCCGTATGCGGCGGCTGCTTCGATGGCCACCAGGGTGTAGATGAGGAAGGTGGTCTGGGTATCACCGCCAGTCAGCAGCAACCAGGCGGTGCACGCGCAGAAGTCCCCGGCCAGTCCCAGGACCAGGCTCGGCTCCACCAGCCGCGCCCCCAGGCGGCCGGCCAGCGCGGCGGGCAGGTTGTACAACGCGATGGCCAGGGTTACCCCCAGGGCGGCCGGACGCGACAGTGGCACGGGAGTGACGAAAAAGGTGAGGAGAAGGCTCACCGTGACCCCCACCCAGCGAAGCCGCGAGATGAGGGACCCCAGCGATCGGCGCTCGCCTGGTTCCGTATCTCGAGTATCCTCCGCAACGCCAGAATGCCTGCAAGGCGCTTTGGTGAGGTTCTCGTCGCGCAAACGTGACAACTCAGTCGCGTCACCCTGACGGTCGGCCCCACGCAAGGTGGTCCCGGACCTCTCGTTACCCCCTCGACATCGCATGCCAGAGACGCAGCCGTCTGAGCCGATCCGGGTGCTCATTGTCGAAGATCACCGGCTGGTGGCGGAGGGCCTCGAGGCTCTGCTGAGCGCCACCAGCGACATCCGATCGGTCGGGGTTGCCGGAACCGTGGCCGATGCCGTCCGGCTGGATGGGGCAGTACACCCCGATGTCATCCTGATGGACTTCCGCCTGCCGGACGGGACGGGCGCCGATGCGACCGCCCAGATCCGGCGACAGCATCGAGCGGTCCCCGTCGTGTTTCTGAGCACCGACGATGGAGAGGACACGCTGATCGCCGCCGTCCGAGCCGGTGGGTGCGGCTATCTGTCCAAGTCCCGCGCTGCGACCGAGGTCGCCGCGGCCGTTCGGCGGGCCGCCGAGGGGGAGATGCTGATTCCCGCCGCCCAGCTGGCCGCCCTCCTGGCTCGCGCCCAGGAGCAGTCCCGGGATGAGGCGGAGCGGAGCCGGCTGCTCGCCGAGCTCACGCCTCGCGAGAAGGAGATCCTGCAATTGATGGCCGACGGTCTCGATAATCGGGCCATCGCGGATCGCCTCTCCATCGGCTTCACCACCGTGCGCGGACACGTCCAGCACATCCTCGAGAAGCTGGACGCCCACTCCAAACTCGAAGCGGTCGCCCGCGCCGCCAAATACGCGCTGCTCTCCCGGTAAGAGTGGCGCCCCCTGCAAGTGCACTGTCAAAAGGCGCTTCGCATGGAGCGCGACTCTTTCGCCCTCGCCGGGTAGGCTTGGACCATGGCGCTCTCAGCCAACCTGACACGGGAGGCATGGATCCAGATCGAACTTGAGACTCGATTGCGGAATCGCCTGGCGCAGGCAGTCCCCGATCTCGACGACGACCCGCCGATCAGGCTTGGAGAGCGGCACGGGCCCATCGCCCCGGCCGACCGGCCGGGAGAGCGCGATTGATGCGGATCCTGGTCGCCGATGATGGGCCGGCGGCTCGTGCCCTGATGCGACGGCTGCTCGAGCTCGAGGGCTACATCGTGCGAACGGCCCTGGATGGACTCGAGGCGATCGAAGCCGCGCGCCAATGGCAACCCGACCTTATCTTGATGGACCTCCACATGCCGGTCTGTGACGGCATCGAAGCCACGCGCATGTTGCAGGCAGATCCCGTCACCTTCGAGATTCCGGTGATCGCCCTCACCGCCAGCAACGATCCGGACGAAGTCCGCGACGCCTTCGAGGCCGGCTGCATCGGCCACCTCTCGAAACCGATCGAAGTGGCCCACCTGGTGCGCCAGCTCGAGGCATGGATTCGGGCGCGCCGGGCGCCGGTCGCCGTCTAGCGGCACCCCCACCCTACTCTCCCCAGGGAGGGGGGAGGAGAATCGGAAGACAACGACGGCCCCTACCCCTCACGCTGCCGCGGGCACGCATGCACATGAAGAGGTATCTGCTCCTTGACAAGATGACTCCACGCTGCCGCGGGCACGCAAGCACGTGGAGAGGTATCTGCTCCTTGACAAGTTGACTCCCTGAAGGGAGGGGACAACAATTAGCGGCACGCTCCCTGCCCCTCCCTAAGCGCTTGGCTCCCTGCGCCGTGGCAGCAAGGTATCGGCTACGATAACCCAGCCATGATCCTGGCTGGGAAGAAGATCCTGGTCACCGGCGTCCTGACCCCAGCCAGCATCGCGTATGCCATCGCCGAGCAGGCGCAGGCGGAGGGCGCCGAGATCGTCTTGACCAGCTTCGGCCGAGCCCTGAGCCTGACGGAGAAGAGCGCGCGCCGGATGAAGCAGACGCCCGACATCCTGGAGCTGGACGTGACCAACGAACCCCAGATCGCCACCGTGGCCCAGGAGCTGCAGCGGCGATGGGGCCGCCTCGATGGCTTCGTGCACGCCATCGCCTTCGCCCCCGAGGATGCGCTGGGCGGCCGGTTCCTGACGACGCCCTGGGAAAGCGTGGCCACGGCATTTCGGATCAGCGCCTACTCGCTGAAAGCGCTGGCCGCGGCCTTCCTCCCGTTGATGCGCGAGCATGGTGGCAGTATCGTCAGCCTCGATTTCGACAACTCCACCCAGGCCTGGCCGGTCTACGACTGGATGGGCGTTTGCAAGACCGCCCTGGAGTCGGTCACCCGATACCTGGCGCGCGACCTGGGCCAGTACAAGATTCGAGTCAATGCCCTCGCCGCCGGGCCGTTGGAGACGATGGCGGCCAAGGGCATCCCCGGGTTCGGACAGTTCCGCGACACCTGGACCACGCGATCGCCGCTCGGTTGGAACACCGGCGACCGCACCCCGGTGGCCAAGATGGCCTGCGTTCTGCTATCGGACTTCACGACCGCGACCACCGGCGAGATCGTCCATGTCGACGGCGGCTACCATGCCATGGGCGCCGAACTCGTCAAGCCGCCCCCCGACTGAGGGACCTGGAGGACGAGGAAGGCTATGCGCCGATTGAGCACCGTCCTGGCGACGCTCGCCAGCCTGGGTATCCCGTTGCAGGGCCCCGCGCCCACCCTGGCGGCAGGCGGGTACGCGACCAGCAACGCCGGCATCGCCAACGTGCAAGCGTCGACCGTGCCGGTGGCCAAGGCCTGCCCCGCCGCGGCGGACTGGCTGCGAGACTCGAATGTCTGCTCACACCGCTGGTCGACCACCGGCAACGATAAGAGTGAGAGCGATCTCCAGGTCGACCCAACGAATCCAGATCACTTGGTGGGTCTGTCCAAGGTGTTCTGGTCCCCCCACGACTACCTGTTCGACCTCGAGTGGTTTGAGTCTGAAGACGGCGGCAAGACCTGGTCCTCCGGCGAGCTGCCCGGTTACGATCAGTGGGCCGCCGCCACCGACCCGACCCTGGCCTTTGACAGCGAGGGCAACCTCTACGCGCTCGTGCTGGCCTTCAACTTCGTGATCGAGCCCAACGGGTCGCACAACTGGAGCGTCGGACAGACGGAACCGCTGCACCTGAATGACGCGGTCTTCCTCTCCCGCTCCCTCAGGGGACGGGACCGCGTGGGCGTCGATTGGGAGGTGCCGGTGCTGCTCGCCACGTACAAGAGCAGCGGGCTCGGTGTCAGCGCCGACAAGCAGTGGGTGGGCGCCGACGTTTACGGACACCACAAAGGGTCGGTCTATGCCGCCTGGATCCGGCTGGATGGCGCTTCGTTCAGCGCCGAGGACGTGTTCGCGGTCTCCAACGATTACGGGGCGAGCTTCACGCCGCCGGTGGCCGTGGTCACCTCCGTGTCACCCCACTTCACCGGCGATCCCTATGTCTTCACCGGACCAACCGGCAGCCTCTATTACAGCTTCGACCTCCTGCCGCCCAAACAGAGCTACGGCACCAGCGCCTTCGGGGTCCTGGTCTCCCACGACAACGGCAACAGGTTCAGCGCCCCCGGCCAGCTGATCCAGAGCACCATTGCCAACCAGAGCGGCCAGTCGCTGCCCGACACCTACCGGGACGGCACGCCCTATTCCATCACCGCCGACCCCGTGAACGGCCACCTGTTCATCGCCTACGAACGGTTCGGCACCGGCACACCCAACCGCAACCAGCTGCTGGCCGAATCGATGGACGAGGGTGCCACCTGGCAGAGCCTCGGCCAGATCGACGAGGCCGTTTCGGGCGACACCACCCAGGCCAAGATCATGGCAGCGCCGGGCGGGCTCCTGGCGGTGGCGTTTTACGATCGCCGGCTGGCGTGCCCGGCCGGCGCCGGCACCGACGCGGGCAAGCTCGACACCTGCATCAACGTGACCATCCAGTTCTACACTGCCGATGGGCTGCCAATCGGGGCCAACCGGCGAGTAACCCAGGACGGATGGGACCCGAACCTCAATCCGGCACTACCCGGCGGCCTGGGCGCGTCCACGACCTTCATCGGTGATTACTTTGGGGGCACGATGACGACGACGAAGAAGGGTACCTTTGCGCACCTGCTGTTCGTGTCAACCTCCCCGACCCTCCAGGCTGGTGCGGTCCCTGGCGGTGACCTGACGCCGCCCTACCAGCAGCAGGTTTACGCGACCGTGCCGGCGCCCTAGTGGACTAGTTCCGTGTGAAGAAGATATTTCCGGGACCGCTCTCGTCGGGCCCTTCGCCCCAGGCGGCGAAGGCGTTCCCGGAGCTGTCCAGAGCCATCGACTGGTAGTCGCCGTATGGAAAGGGAAAGCCGGCCGGTTGGTCGATCCGGACCTCGGACGCCCACCCGGTCGCCCCGTCCGGGCTGGTGGTGAACCACACGTCCCAGGTGCCGCATTTCCCAGGCAGGGTTGCGGAGGTGCAGGTCGGGGCCACCCGGTTGTCCATCCAGGCGGCCCGTACTCCATTGGCGTCGGCCGCAGCGCTGGGGAACCCATGCATGCTCCCCACCGGCGCGCTCGACAGCTGGCCCCCGCCGAGCCAGTGTTGCCCGTTGTCATCCGAATACCTGGTGTAGATGCGCTGGGGGGCTCCCTCGGTCAGGCCCTTGTGGTAGACGGCGACCAGGCGGTCGGTCCCCTGTCGGGGCCGCGGCAGGATGGCGAGCGCGACGGAGGCGCCGAAGAAGTCGTAGCTGGCGCCGGAGATCATCGGTTCCGCGGCCGAGACGTCGATGGTCGAGCTCTGCCAGGTCGCGCCGTCATCACTCGATCGGGTCAGCAACAACGTGCTCGGCCCCTTGGCGATTCCCTGGTTGGCGATGGCGTCCCAGGTGAAATAGAGATTGCCGTGTGAGTCGAGCCCACCCGCGCTGGCCAGCGCGACGGTCCCACTGGGGGTCGGGACGTTGACGGGGGTGAACGGCTGGTGCTCGATGTCAGGTGTGAACGAGACCATGCTCTGCACCAGGTGCTCGCATGCCACCCAGACTTTCGGCCCGCTCGCCACCAGAATGTCCTTGTCGCATCCGCTGCCGCTGTGATCCAGCTTCGTGACCAGAAACGGCCCGTTCCAGCTGACGGAAAAGTCATCTGAGAAGGCCACCCAGATGGGACTGTCGATTTGATTCGAATCCATCCAGGAAGCGTAGAGCCGGTGCCGTCCGTCCGGCATGAGCGTGACCGCCAGCTGGGCGTCGGCTTGAAACTGCGCCTGGCAGGCAATGCTGTGCGGCGGACCCCAGGTGGTGCCGCCGTCCGCCGATGACTGGAACACCATGTGCGGGTTGGCCGGCAGCGAGCAATCCGGCGGATTAGCCCCGAAGTGCATCCAGAAGACATAGACGTGCCGCCCATCCACCGCCACCGCCGGCTCCCAGTCGTCCCCCTGGGCGAACCCGAGCTGGAGCGGCGGACGGAACGTCGTCGACTGGCTGGCCGCAGCCGGCAGGCTGACGCTGCTCACACCGAGGACGATC
>DASPZT010000041.1:0-3621 GCA_035636135.1 Candidatus Limnocylindria bacterium
CTGGCCCGCCGTCAGGTGCAGCTGCCGGTAGGCCAGCAACAGCCAGACCGACACCACCATGTAGGTGCCGATGTTCTGAGTGGCGCTGCAGGCGGTCAGGCTGCGCAGGATCGGACTCTCCATCACCAGCCGGATGCCGTCGCCCAGCTCGCGGCGAAAATCCGGTACCTCGAGGCCGCTCGTTTGCCGTTTGGGCTCGGGCTTGCGGATGGAGAGAATGGCCAGGCTCGACAGGAACAGGGCGATGGCACCGCTGAGGGTGGCCCCGGGGGCGCCCACCAGCTGAATCAGGAAGCCGCCCAGCGCCGGCCCGGCGACGTGCGAGGCCGAGTGGCTGAGCTCGAGCTTCTGGTTTCCCTCCACCAGATCCTGCCGATCAATCAGAACGGGCAAGTACGACTGGTAGGCGACCTCGAAGAAGACCCCGAAAACCCCCAGCAGCAACGCCACGGCAAAGACCTGATAGATGGTCAGCGCGTGGAATGCGAACGCCAGGGGGACCGACGCCAGCGCCAGCATGGGCCCCACGTTGGCGACCAGCATCATCGGCCGTCTGGGCAGCCGGTCGGCCCAGACCCCGGCGATCAACCCGAGCGCCGGATAGCCGAGGAACTCGAGCGCGATCAGCAGGCCGACCTGGAAGGGCGAGGCGTGCAGCAGCAGGATGGCCAGCGTCGGCAGGGCCAGGTCCGTGACCTGACCCCCAAAGAGGTCGACGGTCTGCCCAATCCACAGCTTGAGGAAATCCGGATGCCGCCAGAGGCGGCCCTGAAGGCGCAAGTCCCGCTAATTCTGTCAGCTACTTGCCGGCGGTCGTCTGGAGCCTAGTTTCCTGAGTGAGCGCACGTCCAGGTGCCAGCGATGTGAATCGGCCCTCGAGCGGCGGAGCCACCCGGCAAGAGATCGACATTCAACGACCCGCCCCGCCGTTGTCGCTAACGGTGTCCACCGTGAAGGTTCCGGCACTCGCAAACCACCGTTCTGCCTGATCGTTGCTGAGGTTGAAAACGGTCACGGCCGATTGCCGCCAGTCGAAGTGACCGATCATGGCTGGTGGGCTGGTCGCCACGTACGCGCCCGGACCGTGGAATCCATTGATAGATACGTAGACCTGATAAGTATTCGGCCCCAAGACGCCGAAGAAGAAAGCCGGAGTTCCCTTGACTGTTGTCACGTAGCAGTTCGGCAAGAAGTCCGGGTACCAGGTGATTCTCGTGGACAGAGCGCCGCTGATGACCAGGCCGGGGGCCACCGGTCCGCTTGGAAAGGGCTCGGTCGGCGTTCGCGCCGTGCCGGCCGTTGGAGTTCCACACGCGGCCAGCCCGAGCATCAGCACTGGGACGAGACCAACTGGCAGCCGGCGGATCGTGCGCCGAAACATTGACTCTACCTAGCGAAGATACATTCCGACCGCTACGTCGGTTCCCAGCCACTCGCCTTCGCAGCGTGCAAAGGTTCCCATTGGGTTGATGCTCGATAATCGATTCGCCCTAACAGGCCATGGACCCGTTGCACCTGCTCGTCCGCTGGGCGCACGTCGCCGGGATGGCGGCCATCCTGGGCGGCGCGCTGCTCGTGTGGTGGCTCGCCGCTCGCCGGCCTCCATTCGAGGACCGGGTGACCACCCGCGTCGCGGAAGGGTCTGAGTGGATTTTCTGGGCAGCCATCGGGCTCCAGGTCATGACCGGCGTGGGCAACCTCGGGGCGTTCGGAAACGCCTTGCCTCCACCGGAATCCGCGTGGGGCACCAAGCTCACCATCAAACTGGTCGCTGTGCTGTTGCTGGCGGTCTTCTCGGTACCCCGGACACTGGTCGTCGCCGCGAGGTCGGAGGCAGACACAACGCCGCACCTGTCGTTACCACTCCTCTACGGCAGCACCACGGTAATCGTCATCGGCGTTCTCGGGCTCGCGGTATGGCTGGCCCATGGCTGAGCTCACAAAGCCAGGCACCATCGAACGGGATCGGCTTATCGCCTGGGCCCTGGGCACCTTCCATGCCGGAGTCTTACTGGTCACGCTCATCCTCCTGCTTCATGTAACTGGCGGCCTCGCCTCCCTGCTCGGCGGCCTCAATACGGCGAGTGGGCTAGCTCTATTCGCGGTCCTATGGGTGACCACCGTCTGGTCCACGCACCGCACTCTCCAGGGAGCGCTGGGACCTGCGCTCCAGAATGAGATACCGATCTATCAGCTCGTGGGCCGGGCCGTGTGGAGAGGCGGCATCAACGGCGCCGCCTTTCTTGGCGGGGCTGGCCTCATCCTGGCTATTCCCATCGTCCTCAGCGGCTCCGGATCCGCGATCTACTCCCTCTTGGCTGGCGGCCTGGTCCTCGGAACGTTCGGCCTGCTCGGTGCCTTTCTCCTGGGCTGCCTCGTGGGCCTGCTGTTTGCCGGCATCGACGTGCTCCTGCTTATGGCAGCTCGTGCCCTGCCCGAGTCACCCTAACGTCAAAGTCTCCGCTAGTCACTGGAGGGGCGTAGGGCCATTCCGAATACCAGCCGGTGATGCCCGTCGAGCACGTCTTCACGCTCGAGTTCCATCCCCAGCTTGCGGGCCACCGCCTGCGAGGCCAGGTTATCCGGATCGATGATCGAGATCAGGTGAGGCTGCCGGATCACGTCCCGGGCGTAATCACGGCAGGCAAGACCGGCTTCCGTCGCCAGCCCGCGGTTCCACAGGTCGCGGCGAATGTGCCAGCCGACCTCGAGCTGGCGCTCATCCGCGTACCCCACCCGCTGCCAGGTGAGGCCACAGTCGCCAATGCACTCCTGGGATCCCTTGAGGACCACGGCCCAGAGGCCGTACCCGAAGTCGGCGTAGTTCTTGAGACTCCACTGAATCCACTCCTCAACCTTGTCGCGGGTGAACGGGGCGCGGTAATAGCGCATCGCCTCGGGGTCCCCGAGCACGGCCGCCAGCGCGTTGACGTCGTCCATGTTCATCTGGCGCAGGGTCAGCCGCTCAGTCTCGAGCACCGTGGTCAATCAATCAACCATAAAGAAACCCCCACCCCTACCCTGCCTCTCAGGGGGAGGGACACCCGAGCAACGCAACTCCTAAACGGATCCGCCGGCGCGTCAACCGGGGCCGGGATTATTGGCTGTGGCCGTAACGAGGGCGGCATTCTGCGGCTGGGCGGTCGGGATGGTGCACGAGACCGTGGTCGTCGCGTTGTAGCCCACGTCGGGCTGGACCTGCACCTGGCAGCTGCCCAACGACATACGCGACACCGGGTCGGTCATGGTGAAGGTTACTGTCGACGGCGCCTGGGCTCCAGTGGGGCCGCCCAGGTTCTTGAGCAGCGCCGAGACCACGCACGTTGAGGTTGCCAAGGTGGAAGGGGCCGCCGAAGGGGATGGGAAGACCGACGGGGGAGGAGACACCGACGGGGAGGGGAGCGGCGACGGCGACACCGACGGGGACGGTGACGGCGAAAGACACGCCAAGGTGTCCACGGAAACCACCGTGTACAGCGGCGGCAATGCGGACAGGTTTGAGAAGTCGATGACGTCGGTCGGTGCCTTGATCGCGAAGTCTCGGTTGTAGGCTCCGTACGTGAGATCGGCTTCACCCAGGCCGTCGATGACAACGCCCTTCTTCATGTGTACGCGCAGCAG
>DASPZT010000042.1:0-7021 GCA_035636135.1 Candidatus Limnocylindria bacterium
CACTTCCACGATGACCTGCTGGTGGGCAACTTCGGCGACGGCCGCATCAACGGCTTCGACCTGGCGTCCGGTGCCTTCACGGGTCAGCTGGGCGACGGCCTGGGCGGGGCGATCCAGATCGACGGCCTGTGGGGTCTTCGGGTGGGCAACGGCGGCCGGGGTGGTGACCCGAATTTCGTATACTTCGCTGCCGGTCTCAACGACGAAGCCGACGGCTTGTTCGGCTCCATCCAGACGCTCAACTGATCGTCGCCAGTGACACGAGGGAGGCCTACCCCCCAGTAGCCTCCCTCTTCTCTTTCCTACTCGACTGCCGGGGCGCAGTAGCCGCCGCGCACGTAAATCGAGGTCGGAGGGCCGCCCCCAGTACAGAGCTCGTCATCCACCAGGAGCTTGCCGCCGGACTGGATGATGACCAGGTCCACCTTGATCGCCTGTGGCCCGGAGCCCAGAACCACGTGGGCGACGCCGCCAGTCTGGCTCGGAGTGGCCATCACGGCCAGGGAGAACTCCGGATTCGGGCAGGGACACAGGGTGATCCCGGGCTGCGCCAGGCGGGCTTTGAGGCGCGCGGTGTATGGGCAGCGCGAGGTATTGCCGTCGCTTCCACAGACGGCGTAATAGCCGAACTGGGGAAACAATGGGAACGTTAGTTTGGCCACGGCCAGCAGGTCCGGCGGCGCCACGCTCCGTGACGTGGTGGGCGACAGACTGCTCTCGCTCGCAGTGCCGCTGCATGCCGCCAAGAGAATGCCCAACCCCATCGCCGGAGCCAGTTGCCGGCGTCTCATGGTACCTCCCAGGTTTGACTGTCTCGATGGCGGCTCGTCGTGGCGAACATCATGCGGCGCTCTCGTAACCTCTTCGCGGATTAATCCGTTGTTCGATCCAGTCGCCGAGCACCTGCTCCGCTCGCGACGCAAGTCCTTGAGGGAGGCGTCCCCCCCGCCTCCCTCTTATTTTGCCGGGGAATACCTCACCGCCGGAAGAGGCCGGCCCGTGGCGGCGGCACGGGACGGAGACTCGTCAGCAGGGCCCGTTTCGCAGGTAGATCGAGGTCGACGCCCCAGCGCCTGTGCAGAGTTCGTCGTCAACGAGGAATTGGCCACCCGACCGGACGATGACCAGATCCAGCTTGATCGGTGCGGCCCCGTAACCCAACACGACGTGGGCGATGCCTCCCGTCTGCGTAGGGGATGCGGTCACGTCCAGCGATGATGCTGGGTTCTGGCAGGCACAGAGCGTGATCTTGGCCGCGGCCAGGCGGGCTTTCAGGCGCTCCGTGAACGGACACTGCGAGGTATCGCCGGTGAGTCCGCAGACCGCGTAGTACTTGTACTGGGCCAGGTACGGGAACGTGACTTTCGCCACGGCGACCAGGTCTTCGGCCGACGTACTCCCCGACTGGCTGGCCGCCGGACTTGCGGTTGGTGCTGTGCCTCCGCACGCCACAAGGAAGGCGCCGGCCATGATGGCTGGAACGACGATCCTGGGCTTTATTCCGGCTCGCCTATCGACAGTCACGCCGAAGCCAACGCCGCCTCGGGGGAATTGGTTACGCGGCCTCTATTGGGCGTGGACTGGCGGCGCGGGGGCTGGAATGTGACCCAGCTGGATGAGCAGCCCAAACATATCGATCGCGCCCCAGTGCTCGGCGAGCTTGTCGCCCTCGAAGCGAACACAGTCGAGGGCCTCGAAGGCTGCCCTCTTGCCGGTTGGCGGCTTCCCCATCATCTCGCCGGTGTTCGTGCCCGAGAACTCGACCCGGGCCCATAGCTTGTCCCCGGACACGCCAGAGTCGCGGACGGTGACGCGTAGATCCGGAAACGCCGTGCGTATGGCTGTGATGATGATCTTCACGCCTTCTCGTCCCTTTCCCTGGCCAGGTCCCGGTTCATGCTCAATGAAGTTGGGCACGAAGTAGGTATCGACGGCCTTCAGATCTCCCCTCGAGAACGCCTCGTCCATTGCGCGTTGAAAGATCGCCGCGTAGTCGGTGGCCATGGCTTCCTCCTCAGGTCGAAACCGTTTGGGTAGCCTTGATCTCCCGTTCCAGGCAGTCGGCGAAGCGCTGCGCCATCCGCTGCGAGATGTCCTGCATGATCGACGACCGACCGAACTGGGCCACCAGGCCGGTCACGCCGATGTCCGACTCCATGGTCACCACCGTCTCCGCGCCCTCCTGGTGCATTTCGGCCTTGACCCGGGCGGTGGCGCCGCCCCGACCCTTCGACTCCTGGCCTTCAGCGCGAAGCTTGGCGGTGTGGGTCTGCTCATCGACCTCGTCCAGAAAGACTCTTCCGCGATAGGCTACCTCGATCGGGCCCAGCTTGACCCCGATCTTGCCGGCATAGGTCTTGTCGTCGATCACCTCGGTGAGCTCGGCACCGGGGACGCAGGGCGCCATCTTCTGCACATCGAGCATGTAGCGCCAGACCACCTCGATCGGTGCCGCGACTTTGAAGGTGGTGGTGACGATCACCATGTCATGGTAACGCCCCCCTAGACCCACGCGTGCCGGGGTAGCGAGACCCCCTCCCCGACCCTGCCCACGCGGGAAATCCCGCGACCCTGACGTCAGTGGCTCCCCACAAGGGGGAGGGAGAAGCCGAAAGCGTGGGCTTGGGACACCTCGACCATGACCATTCCCGCAGCGGGGAGGGAGAAATAAACGTCCGCAAGGGCGAAGGGAGATTCGATAGTCCGCAAGGAAGACACCGCCTCCCCTGCCCCTCCCCGTGGGTAAGGGGACTATAAGAAGGCCCCCCCACAGGGGAGGGGATTATCAATGCCTTCCTCGCAAAGGGTAGGGAGAAGTTGTACGCTGGCTGAGTTCGTCCCAAATTCGCGGGGTTACCGGCAAACAAGGAGGGTGTTGCCAATGTTGCCAGCCGCGTTCGAGTACGCCTCCCCTGGGACGCTGGATGAGGCGCTCGCGCTCCTCGACCAGCACGCCGACGACGGCAAGGTCCTCGCCGGCGGCCAGAGCCTCATCCCCCTGCTCAAGCTCCGGCTGGCCAGTCCCGCCTTTCTGGTCGACATCAACCGGATACCCGACCTCGACGTCCTCGAGGAGCGCGACGGCGCCCTTGTGATCGGGGCGCTGGTCCGGCATAAGACCGCCGAACGGTCGAGCTTGCTGGCCAACCGGTACGCGGTGCTGGCCGAGGCCGCGCCCCAGGTGGCCGACCCGCTGGTCCGCAACCGGGGCACCCTGGCCGGCTCGCTGGCCCACGCCGATCCGTCCGGCGACTGGGGTTCCGTGATGCTGGCCGTCGATGCCGAGTTCGTGCTCCGCTCGCGGAGCGGCAGCCGCACGGTCAAAGCCCGGGACTTCTTCAACGGACCCTTCTCCACCGTGCTGCAGCCCACCGAGATCCTGACCGAGATCCGGATCCCCGCCCGGCGGGGCCCCACCGGCGGCGCCTACCTGAAGCTGGAGCGCAAGGTGGGCGACTTCGCCACCGTGGGGGTGGCCATCCAGCTGCAGATGGACGACGGCAAGGTCGGGACTGCCGGCATCGCCCTGACCGCGGTCGGCCCGCAGAACATCAAGGCGACCGAGGCGGAGGCGGCCCTCAAGGGCCAGACCCTCAACGACAAGGTCATCAAGGAAGCCGGCCAGCTGGCGGCCAAGGCGGCCGAGCCGCGGGCCGACCTGCGCGGGTCGGAAGCCTACAAGCGCAACGTGGTTCGGATCTTCACCGAACGCGGATTGAAACGCGCCTACGAGCGGGCGCGGGGAGGTGGATGAGGATGGCGCGACCGATCACGGTGACAGTGAACGGCGAGCAGCGCACCGTCGAGGTCGAGCCCCGGCTCCTGCTGGTCCACTTCATCCGCGAGCGGCTGCGGCTGACCGGCACCCACATCGGCTGTGACACCACCCATTGCGGCGCATGCACCGTCCTGCTGGACGGCGTCCCGGTGAAGTCCTGCACCGTGCTGGCTGTCCAGGCGGACGGCCGGCAGGTGACGACCGTCGAGTCGCTGGCGGTGGGCGGCCTGCATCCGATCCAGGAGGGCTTCAAGCAGGAGCACGGGCTCCAGTGCGGCTTCTGCACCCCAGGGATGATGATGTCGAGCTTCGCCCTGCTACAGGAGAAGCCGGACCCCACGGAGGACGAGATCCGCTGGGCGCTGTCCGGCAACATCTGTCGCTGCACGGGCTACATGAACATCGTGAAGTCGGTCCGCTACGCCGCCCAGAAGATGAAGGCAGCGGCCGCGGTGCCGGTCGAAGCCGGTGCGAGGAGCTGAGCCATGGCTATAGACACACCGCCCAAGGGGTTCATCGGCGAGAGCATCAAGCGGAAGGAAGACGACCGCTTCATCCGGGGCAAGGGCAATTACCTCGACGACATCAGTCTGCCGGGCATGCTGCACATGTCCATCCTGCGCAGCCCATTCGCCCACGCCCGGATCCGGTCCATCAACACCAAGCCGGCGGAGGCCGTCCCCGGGGTGGTGGCTGTGGTGACCGGCGCACTGCTCGAGCAGCACAAGCTGGCCTGGATGCCCACCCTATCGGGAGACACCCAGGCAGTGCTGGCCACTGACAAGGTCCGCTATCAGGGCCAGGAGGTGGCCTGCGTGATCGCCACCGATCCTTACGTCGCCCGGGATGCGGCGCAGCTAATCGACGTCGACTATGAGGTGCTGAAGGCAGTCGTCGATCCGTACCAAGCGTTGAAGCCCGGAGCGCCCCTGATCCGCGACGAGAAGAAGGACCAGAAGGACAACCACATCTATCACTGGGAGGCGGGCGACAAGGCCGCCACCGAGGCCGCCTTCAAGAAGGCCGACAAGGTCGTGTCCCTGGAGACTTTCTATCCACGCTGCCACCCCTCCCCGCTCGAGACGTGCGGCATCGTGGCCGACATCAACCCCGCCACCGGCCAGGCCACCCTCTATATGACCTCGCAGGCGCCGCACGCCCACCGCACCCTGTTCGCCATCGTGGCCGGCCTGCCCGAGGAGAAGATCCGGATCATCTCGCCGGACCTGGGCGGCGGCTTCGGCAACAAGGTCCCCATCTACCCCGGCTACGTGGTGGCCACCGCGGCCTCACTGCTGCTGGGCCACCCGGTCAAGTGGATCGAGGACCGCAGCGAGAACCTGATCTCCACCGGCTTCGCCCGCGACTTCCACATGCAGGGCGAGCTGGCGGTCAACAAGGACGGCAAGTTCCTGGCGCTGCGGGTCAAGATGCTGAGCGACAACGGCGCCTTCTACGCCGACGCCCAGCCGAGCAAGTTCCGGGCGGGGCTCTTCCACATCGTGACCGGCTCCTACGACCTGCCGGCCGCCCACGTGGAGACCGACGGTGCCTACACCAACAAGGCCCCCGGCGGGGTCGCCTACCGCTGCTCCTTCCGGGTGACGGAAGCGTCCTACCTGATCGAGCGGCTGGTGGAGTCGGCCGCCGTGGAGCTGAAGATGGACCCGGCCGAGATCCGGCTGAAGAATTTCATCCGGCCGGAGCAGTTCCCATACAAGTCGGCCACCGGCTTTGAGTACGACAGCGGCGAGTACCCTCGCGCGCTTAAGCTCGCCCTGGAGAAGATCGGCTACGAGCAGCTGCGCAAGGAACAGGCGGAGAAGCGCAAGCGCGGCGAGCTGATGGGCATCGGCGTCGCCAGCTTCACCGAGGTGGTGGGTGCCGGGCACGGGACGGAGTACGACATCGCCGGGCTGCGCATGTTCGACTCGGCGGAGCTGCGCGTCCATCCCACGGGCAAGGCCATCCTCAAGCTGGGCGTCAAGAGCCAGGGGCAGGGCCACGAGACGACCTTCGCCCAGATCGTGGCCGAAGAGCTCGGGATCCCAGCATCCGACGTGGAGGTGCAGGAGGGCGACACCGACAACACGCCCTATGGGCTCGGCACCTACGCCAGCCGGAGCACGCCGGTCGGTGGCGCCGCCACCGCGATGGTCTCCCGCAAGCTGCGGGACAAGGCCAAAAAGATCGCCGCCCATCTGCTGGAGGCGTCCGAGGCGGACATCGAGTTCGATCACGGCAAGTTCTTCGTCAAGGGCGCGCCGTCCAAGAGCAAGACCATCCAGGACGTGGCCTTCGCGGCCTACACCAACCTGCCAGAGGGCATGGAGGCGGGGCTGGAGGGCGTCACCTATTACGACCCGCCCAACATGACCTTCCCCTTCGGCACCTACGTGGTGGTGGTCGACATCGACCGCGGCACCGGCCAGGTCAAGGTGCGCCGTATGGTGGCGGTCGACGACTGCGGCGTCCGGATCAACCCGATGATCGTCGAGGGCCAGATCCACGGCGGCCTGACCGAGGGCTTCGGGATCGCCTTCATGGAGCTGATCACCTTCGACGAGGAAGGCAACTGCATCGGCTCCAACTTCACCGACTACCTGCTGCCCACCAGCTGGGAGACGCCGCGGTTTGAGACCTTCGAGACGGTGACCCCCTCGCCCCACCATCCGATCGGGGCCAAGGGGGTGGGCGAATCGGCGACGGTGGGGTCGCCGGCCGCCTATGTGAACGCCGTGATCGATGCCGTGGGCCACCTGGGGATCACCAACATCGACATGCCGGTGAGCTCCGACAAGGTCTGGACCGCCCTGCAGGAAAAGGGGGCGGCCGAGTAACGATGCGACTGGGCCTGGCGGACGAGGTGTTGACCCGGGCGGCGGAGCTGCGCACCCGCGGGGTGAGCTTCGCGGTCGCCACCGTGGTCCGGGTCGACCCACCCACGTCCGCCAGCCCTGGCGACAAGGCCCTCGTCACCGCCGACGGCGAGCTGTTCGGCTGGATCGGGGGCAGCTGCTCCGAGGGGCTCGTCCGGCGCGAGGCGCTGGTCACCATCGGCGACGGGCAGCCACGCCTGGTGAAGATCGCGCCGGAGAACCACCCCCACCCTGACCCTCCCCCTGAGGGGGAGGGAGAGAAGGGCGTGGTCTCACACCAGAGCACCTGTCCCAGCGCCGGGGCGCTGGACGTCTTCATCGATCCGCAGCTGCCCCGCCCGGTGCTTCTGGTGGTGGGCGGGAC
>DASPZT010000043.1:0-13544 GCA_035636135.1 Candidatus Limnocylindria bacterium
TCGCGGAGCGTAACCGCCTGGCGGCCACTCCCATCTTCGGAAGAATGATGGCTGAGACCGCGCCCGTCAAGGCCGAGGCCGGCCGGCGCCATTCTGCGGGCCGCGCTGTGTGATCGGGCCGCCGCCAGCCGGGCAAGATTCGCCTCAGGCCCACCCCCGCCCCTTGACACGGGAACCGGCTTTCCCTAGTATTCAAGCAGTCAATTGAGGAGTTGAACGGATTGTGGGAGGAGGTCTGGTCATGGCCGAGATACACAAGAGCACGACCGTCGCGGCACCAGTCGACAAAGTGTTCGAGATCGTGGACGACCCTGCAAACTTCCCGAAGTACGTGCCCAACGTCCAGGAGGTGGTGGACGTACACCGCAGCCCGGGTCGGATCGGCGACTCGTTCCGGGTGATCTACAAAGTGCTCGGCGTCACGTTCGACGAGAAGTTCACCGTGACCGACCACGAGCGCCACAACCGGATCAAGTCGACGTTCTCCGGCGGCATGACGGGGACGTTCGCCTGGACCTTCGAGCCACAGGGGGAGGGGAGCAAGATCAGCATCGACATCGACTACCAGCTGGCCGGCGGGCCGCTGGGCAAGGCGGTAGACAGCCTGATGCTGCAGCGCGTCAACGAGAAGACAATCGAAGACACGCTGCAAAACCTGGCCCGGGTAGCCACCGCGGAAAGGTCAGCCGTTTAGTGAACGCGAGACGGCGGCAGGCTGGGACGGGGTCGCCGGCTCCCAGCCTGCCTCCAGCGCTGGAGCGAAGGGCAGTGAACATGCCGCAGGGGGAGGGGCGGTCCCAAGATCGCGATGGACACCAACCCAAGACCGCCCTCTTCGATGAGTTTGCCCGTCTGGCCCACGCGCTGGCAAACGGCAGGCGACTGGAGATCGTCGATGTGCTCGCCAATGGCGAACGCACCGTTGAGCGGCTGGCATCCGAGACGAGGCTTTCGGTCGCCAACACCAGTCAGCACTTACAGGTACTCCGAGAGGTCGGATTGGTCCGCCGCCGGCGGGACGGCACCCGGATCTATTACGGGCTGCGGGACCCCGAGGTGTTCGACCTCTGGCGCAACCTGCGCAGCGTGGCTGCTCAGCACCGTGCCGAGGTAGGCCAGCTGGCTGAGGCCTACCTCGGCGCGCGGGACAGTCTTGAACCTGTCACTCGAGCCGAGCTGCTCCGGCGGCTGAAGCGGGGTGAAGACCTCATCGTGCTGGACGTCCGGCCGGCAGAGGAATTTGCGGCAGGCCACCTGCCGCCCGCGATCTCGATCCCGCTGGCGGAACTCCGCCGAAGACTCCGCGAACTGCCCCGCGACAAGGAGGTCGTGGCGTACTGCCGCGGCCCGTACTGTGCGTTCGCTCATAAGGCGGTCCGTGTCCTGCAACAGGCCGGCTTTCGTGCCAGACGGCTTGAAGACGGATTGCCGGAGTGGAAGGCGGCAGGTCTGCCAGTGGTCCGCAACTGAGAGGGAGGTCAATCACATGGCAGCGACGCTGACCCGTCCAAAGCTCGACGTCAAGTCGTTGGACCCGTACACGTTCTTGGCCGTCATCGGCAAGCGCGTGATCCATCCGGGTGGCCGTCGCTCGACGGAGGAGCTCTTCAGCCTGGCGACCTTGCAGGCTGGGCAGAAGGCGCTCGATGTCGGCTGCGGGGTCGCAACGACCGCCATTCAGATGGCGCGTCGGTTCAGGGTCGCGGTCACGGCGGTCGATATCTCGCCGCTCATGCTCGAGCGAGCCCGGAGTAATGTTCGACGCGCCAGCCTTGAGCGCGACATCGAGGTCGAGCAAGGAGACATCCTCGGGCTGCGATTCGCCGACGGGACGTTCGACCGGGTGATCGCCGAGGCAGTGACAATGTTCGTCGACCGCCAGCGCGCCGCCAGAGAATTGGTCCGGGTGTGCCGGCCGGGCGGGATGGTGCTCGCCACCGAGTTCTTCTGGCGCCAGGCGCCGACCGAAGAGGCCCGCGAGATTTTCCTCGGCCAGGTGTGTCCGGGCATGCAGCTTGACCAGCTCGACGGCTGGGTGAGGATCTATCAGGGTGCCGGCCTTGCCGCCATCGAGGTGCGAACGGGACCCTTTGCGATGATGACGCCGCGCGGCTTCCTCCAGGACGAAGGACTTGTCAATGCCTTCGCCTGCATGGTGCGTGGTCTGTCGCGCGCGGCCTACATACGCAAGATGGCCTGGTTGATGCCGCGCATCGGCAGGGCGGTCCCATACCTCGGGTACATCCTGGTAAGGGGCCTCAAGCCGGCGGCCTGATGAGCGGCCTGGCCATGCGGGCCGACCACCGCGCGGAGATCGTCCCCTTCATCGACGAGGGGCTCGGAAACTCCTCGTACCTGGTGCCGCTCGGCGATGGTCGGGCGCTGGTGGTCGACCCGCGGCGGGATCCGACGCTCTATCTCGAGCTCGGGAAACGGCTCAACCTCCGGATCGCGTTCGCGGCCGAGACCCACCTCCACGCCGATTTCATCTCGGGCAGCGGCGAGCTGGCCGCCTTCGGAGCCGCCATCCTCGCCCCGCGCGCCTCGCATCTCGCTGCCGCGCACCGCGGACTTGAAGATGGTGAAGAGGTCGACCTTGACGGACTGACACTTCGAGCACTGGCGACGCCCGGGCACGCGCCGGAACATCTCGCCTATCTCCTGCTGGACGGCCCTCAGCCGCTGGCGATGTTCAGTGGGGGAGCGGTCCTCCCTGGCGGTGCCGCCCGCCCCGACCTGATCGGGCCGGAACAGACCGAACCGCTGGCGCACGCCCTCTATCGGTCTGCCCACCAGCGTCTCAGCGACCTTCCTAACGACCTGCCGGTTTACCCAACCCATGGCGCGGGTTCGTTCTGTTCGGTGGGAGCCGAGGGACCGCGGACGACGTCATTAGGGAGAGAGCGCAACGAGAATCCACTTTTTACCGCGGCCAGCGAGGATGCCTTCGTCCGGACCTTCCTCGAGGGTCTGGGCACGTACCCGCCCTACTTCCTCCGGCTGCGCACCGTGAACCAGCGAGGTGCGCGTCTATATGGGGTGACGCGGCCGGTGCTCGCGCCGCTCTCGGTCGACGAGCTTCGGCGTCACCGAGCGGCGGGCGCGACCCTGGTGGACGTCCGGCCTCTTGCGGATTTTGCCCGCGGCCATATTCCGGGCGCGCTGTCCATCACGCTCCGTCCCGCCTTCGCGTCCTGGGTCGGCTGGATCGTGCCAGCGGAGCGGCCGCTCGTCTTCGTGCGAGCGCCCGACCAGGACCAGCGTGATCTGGTCGAGCAATGCTTGAAGATCGGGTACGAGAACCTGGTCGGCGAATTGGAGGGCGGCATGGACGCCTGGCGCGCTGCGGCCTTGCCGGAGTCGGCGATCGCCCTTCGGCAGGTCAACGAGGACTTGCAAGGTGCGCCCCTCGATGTCCGTCAGGCGAGCGAGTGGGCGGGCGGACACATTCCTTCGGCCCGCCACGTGGAACTTGGCAGCGTGGTGATCTCGGCCGGCGCCATTCCGCCCGGGCCCCTGACCATCTACTGCGGTCACGGGGAGCGAGCGATGACCGCCGCCAGCCTGCTCGAGGGGCAGGGTCGACAGAATCTGGCGGTCCTGGCCGGCGGCTTCGAGGCCTGGCGAGACGCCGGTCAACCGATGGCCATCGGATGACGGCTGCCGCTCCGCGGATGCGAGCGCTGACGCTCGGACTCCGGGCGAACCTGGCCCAATTCAGCCTACTTGTGGGCGTTAATGCGCTGGTCGGCGGCATGCTCGGGCAGGAGCGGACCGTTCTCCCGCTGCTCGCCACGCACGTCTTCGGGCTCAACGCTGTCACCGCGGCGCTGACCTTCATCGTGGCCTTCGGCGTGACCAAGGCAATCACCAACTTCGTAGCCGGGACCCTCTCGGACCGCTTCGGCCGAAAGCCGGTGCTGGTTGCGGGTTGGCTGGCCGGCGTGCCCGTACCGCTGCTGCTGATCTGGGCTCCTCGCTGGGGTTGGGTGATTCTGGCCAACGTCCTTCTCGGGATCAATCAGGGACTCGCGTGGTCGATGACGGTCAACATGAAGATCGATCTGGTTGGTCCGGTGCGCCGCGGCCTGGCGATGGGAATCAACGAAGCTGCAGGCTATGGGGCGCTGGCCGTGACCGCCTACCTGACAGGGGTCGTCGCGCAACATGCTGGACTTCGCCCGCAACCCTTCTTCTTCGGCGTAGCCTGCGCGGGCCTTGGATTGGGTCTCTCAGCTTTCTTGGTGCGCGAAACGCGTGGGCACGCCCGCTTGGAAGGCGGTGCGAAAGACGGCGGGAACGTGCAGCCGGCGGTCACGATGCGCCACGTCTTCGTCGAAACGAGCTTCCGTGAGCGAGCGCTGTCCGCCAGTTGCGCGGCCGGATTGACGAACAACCTCAACGACGGGATGGCGTGGGGACTCTTCCCGCTCCTTTTCGCTCGGCATGGCCTCTCCCTTTCAGCGATCGGGGCGCTGGTCGCGCTCTACCCGTTCGTCTGGGGGGTCGGCCAACTGGCCACGGGCGCGCTGTCTGATCGAATCGGCCGCAAGCGGCTGATCGCTGGAGGGCTCGCCGTCCAGGCGGCCGCCCTGGCCGTGACCGCCAGCGGAAGGGGCTTTGCCATCTGGGCCATCGGGGCGATCGGCCTCGGCGCTGGGACGGCGATGGCATATCCCACGCTGCTCGCGGCAGTCGGCGACGTCGCGCATCCGGCCTGGCGAGCATCGGCGGTCGGCGTCTATCGGTTGTGGCGCGACGCTGGATTCGTGGTGGGCGCCCTCCTGTCCGGCGTAGTCGCCGATCTCTTCGGGTTGGTCGCAGCGATCTGGGTGGTGGCCGGCATCACGGCGCTGGGCGCAGCCGTCGTCGGAGTCCGCATGTACGAGACGCATCCCACTCCGGGAGTCGGTGCCCGCCGCCACATTCGGTCACTTCGGAGAACTCATGAGAGGGAGGAGCGTGAGGCATGACAGACATCCTTGATCTCGTCGATGTGCAAGAACTTCGCAACGAGGTTCAGAAGAAGTACCGTGATGTGGCGGAGAAACCCGAGGGCAACTACCACTTCCATACCGGCCGTCAGCACGCGATCCGGCTCGGTTACGACCAGGCGACCCTCGACCAGCTCGCTGACGAAGCCTGTGAAGCGTTCGCCGGCATGGCCAACCCCTTTCATTGGGAGACGCCGGGGCCAGGGGAGCGAGTGGTGGACCTGGGTTCGGGCGGTGGAATGGATTCCTTCTTCGCGGCGCTCTGTGTTGGCAAAGAGGGTCGGGTGATTGGGGTGGACATGACGCCCCAGATGCTCGAACGCAGTCGCCACCTGGCCAGGAAGTTTGGCTTTGACAATGTCGAATTTCGCGAAGGATATATCGAAAGGTCCCCCGTGGATGACGGCTGGGCCGACGTGGTGATCAGCAATGGCGTGTTCAACCTCTGCCCGGACAAACTCGGTGTCTGTCGCGAGGTAGCCCGTATCCTGCGGCCAGGCGGACGGATGATGATCGCCGATATGTGTATCGAGAAGCCCATTCCGGAGAGCGCTCTTCGTGACATCGATCTCTGGACCGGTTGAATTGCCGGTGCCCTGCCGTGTGCAGGATGGGATACGGTGATCCGAGGCGCTGGGCTCGTTGACGTCGAGCTTGGTCCTCGCATCGACTCCTTCGCTGGTGCCAGTGGAGAGGATAAGGCTCGGCAATTTGGGACATACGGCTATCCGATTCGAGCGCGCAAGCCAGCGTAGAAGCACGACTAACAAGGGGAGCAGCCCCCACCCTGACCCTCCCCCTGAGGCGGAGGCAGAATCGAGGTTAGCCGACGTAGGTGCTGGCCAGCACCTGCGTGATCACTGGATCGACCTGACGGTCGCTGATGAACAGGAAGGAACACCGGCGGGTCGGCGTCAGCACCGTGAGCGAAGAGACCCAGGCCCAGCCGCCGTCGGCGCGAGCCGCGCCGTTGGGCACCAGACACGTATCGATGGCGGCCCGCGACACGGTCATCGCGGGTGAGTAGTCCCAGACCGAGACCGTGGACACGTGGTCCTGCACCCACGGAACGTCGTGGCGAAGCTCGACCGGGACCGGGGCGGGATCCTGGCTGCTCGGGGTGGAGACCGTGATCTCGAGGAATGGCACGGTCGAGACCTGGCTGTTCCGCACTTCACCGGCACCAGGCCCAGTGCGCGTCAGAGTGTAGCCGTCGGGGAGCATGACACTCCAGCCCTCGTCGGTGGTCGCGGTGTGGATCTGGGTGGTGACCACGTAGCGGCCGTTGACCCAGCCCGCGGACTGGCCGGGCGGCTGCACGTCGTACCAGAGGGCGCCGTCCGCCCCGATGCGCTGGCCGAGCACCGTAGCGCGGGTGCCCTGGGCGAGGCCCGTCAGGCGCTGGCTGTTCACATCTGGAGCCGCGCGCACGTTGACGCCCAGCGGCGCATTGACCCAGATCGCGGTCGGCGCCGCAGCCGCTGGCAGCGGCTGGGGTAACGTCGCGGCTGGACCGTCGTGCACGTAGCAGCTAGCCGGGGTGGCGGAGGCGGCGACGCTGGGAGTCGGTTGAGTGGTGGCGACGGCGACCGGCTCGGGGGTGGCCGCCCAGCCCGGGAAAAGATGGGTGACCGGCCCGATCAGGGCGAAGCCGGTCAGCCCGCCGATCAGTACCGCCGGCACGGTCTGGCGCAGGGCCGGCATGGCCATGACCTGGCGGACGATCAGCCTGACGCGCATCAACTCAGGGCGATGCTGGCCAGGATCTGAGTCACGATGGGGGCGTCGTTGTCCGCGGTCCAGAACAGGAACTGGTAGGCGCGGTTCGGCGCCGGGACGCGTACCACCGCCAGGAACAGACCCTCGGGCGTGCGATAGATCTTTTCCTGGACTGTGTAATTCCAGACTTCGGTCAGGCGGCTGTGGTCGAACGTGGAGCCAGTCGGCGTGGCCGGCGGCAGCGCCGCCAGGCTGGCCGCCACCTGGACTTTGACAAAGGGCGGGGCGCTGTCAGCGGCGGGCCCGGCCGTGAAGGCGCCCGGGCTGGGACTGGCGACGGTCCGAGTGCTGAAGGTCGCCGGCAGCATCAGGGTCCAGCCATCGGTGGTGCTCGACGCCCGGAAGATGGCCGAGGTCACCACATTGGCGGCGCTCACCCAGCCCTGCTGCCCGTCCGCGGCCTTGACCTGGTACCAGCTGGACCCATCGGCCACGTCTCGCTTGCCGACGACGTCGGCCCTGGCGCCCTGCGCCAGTGTCTCCAGCCGGGCGGCGTTCGAGTCGGGCGCGCCCCGGAGGTTGGCCCCCAGTGGCACGTTGACCCAGACGGTCGCCGGCAACGGCGAGGCCGACGGCGTGGCTGAAGCCGTGCTGCTGGGGTGGGTATCGGGGGCAGCCGCCAGGCTGGCGCAGGCCGCCAATACCAGCGAGATCCCCAACACCGGCAGAGCTCTGAGCATTCCGAGTATTCAACGGCCGGGCGGCTCCAGAGATATCACTCCAGCGGACGCCGTGCCGGGATCCCGGGTCGCCTCGGGTATTCGGCCGGCGTTGGGGTTTCCTTGGCCACCAGCAGCATTAACCCCCCCGTGACGCGATGTAACGACGGCGTTCCACCGCCCAGCCGCCGGGCGGCCGCGACCAGGGCCAGCGGATCCACCTCGCCGACCTGGTCGATCAGCAGTCCTCCCACCCGTACAAAGGGGAGCGCCAGCTCGAGGAGGACGGCCGGCGGCGCCACCGCCCGAGCCGTCGCCCGGTCGAACCGTTCTCGAAAGGCGGGGTCGTGGCCGAGGATTTCCGCCCGCCCCACGGAGACGCGCACATTCGGGAGCGCTAGCGTGCCCCCGATGTGCTCGAGGAAAGCGGCCTTGCGCCGATCCGCCTCGACCAGCGTGAACCGGATCTGGGGCAGCTGGATGGCGAGCGGGATGGCGGGGAGTCCGCCTCCACTGCCGATGTCGACGACCGACCGCACCGCCGACCAATCGAGGGAGAGCAGGCGCTGAGCGTCAGCCAGGTGTGGGTCCAGGGCCGCCATCGAGCGGGCGCCGGTCAGGTTGAGACGCCGGTTCCAATCAAGGAGCAGCTCGGCGTACTGCTGCACCCGCTCGTCCACCGCCATACAATAGGGGCGTGCCGATCTACGAGTTCAACTGCCAGGAGTGCCGCCAGCTGTTCGACGTGATGGGCAGCTACTCGACCCGGACTGCTGTCCAGGTGTGCCCCAGCTGCGAGAGCACCAACACCCGTGCCGTCTTCTCCACCTTCGCCAGCCTGAAAGCGGGTGACGGCGGCGAGGTCTCCAGCAGCGGTGGGTGCGGCGGGTGCGGCGGCAACTGCGGCTGTTCCTCTAACTAGCTGACGCGAGGAGTTTCAACCCGCAGACGGGCGATCGACATCGAGCCCGTGGAATGGAAGGCCGGGTTCGACCGGTCCGCGCTACGCGTCGCTCCTCTGGCTCGCAGCTAGAGCCTCTCGAAATACCGCCACCCTAACCAACCCTCCCCACGCGGGGGAGGGAGAGTCAGCTCCCGCAAGGGGGAGGGAGCGTCTGGTCCCGCAAGGGGGAGGAGAACTCTATGATTGGCGCGTGGTGTCGGGCGACGCGCCCCTGAGGCTCCGAGTCCTTTCCCTCTCCGAGCTGCTGGACGAGACGTTTCGGATCTATCGGAAAGCCTTTCCCCTGTTCATCGGCATCGCGCTGGCGGTGTCCATTCCGACCTTGCTCATCGTGCTGGCATTCGGCGTGTATGCGTTCACGGGCGGCCAGAGCTTCAACACGACCGAGTTTCGGCAGGATCCTTCCACCATCTTCAAGTCGGCGGCGTTTACGTCGCTGCTCGTGGGGCTGGCGGTGGCGGCCATCGTCAACCTCTTCCTGATCCCGTTCAGCTACGGGGCGCCGGTGCGCGCCGCCATCGATGTGTCCCTCGGGCACCGGCCGACGTTCGGCTCGGTGCTGGCCGCCACCGCGCGTCGCTACTTTGGGCTGTGGGGTGCGGCCATCGTCTACGCGGTGGTCATCCTGCTCCTGACCATCACCGTCATCGGGATCCCGGTGGCTATCTGGATCTATGTTCGCTGGGTCTTGTTCGTGCCGGCGATGCTCACCGAGAACGTGGGCCCCATCCGGGCGCTGGGACGGAGCTGGACGCTGGTTGAGGGGAAGTGGTGGCGGACGTGCGGGATCCTTTTGCTCCTTCTCCTGCTGCTGTATATCGTGGGCCTGATCATCGGGACGGTGTTTCAGTTCGTGGGGGCTTTGATCCCCGGGCTCTCGCAGGACGCCCGGCTGGCGATCAACCAGGTGGGGAGTTCCCTCGGCGGCGTGGTGGCGGCTCCCATCCAGTACATCGCCTGGACCCTGATGTACTTCGACCTGCGAGTCCGCAAGGAACACTTCGACCTGGACCAGCTGGCCGCACAGGTCGGATCCACGGGTCCGTCACCGGTCGGTTAAGAGCCGTCGTTCGAACGCGGAACGCCCGGGGCCTTTGGGTTGCACTGGACGATGGTCAGCGCCTCCCCGCCGCCCATCCCCATTCGCCTGCGGGCGCTGGGGCTGGCCGAGCTCCTCGATGAGACCTTCCGCATTTACCGCCGGTCGTTCGGGTTGTTTGCCGGCCTCGCCCTGGCCGTGACCCTGCCGGGGATGGTCATGAATCTACTCTCCGGCTCGTACCGAAGCTGGGGATGGTTGACGAGGGTCGTCCAGAACATGAGCAACCCGGACGCGCTGCCGGGAATCGCGCAATCGCCTCCGCCGCAAACGGATCCGGCCATTGGCCTGCTGGCCAGCCTGGTCAGGCTGATCCTGGTCCCGGTGACGGCGGGCGTGATCATCTACACCGCCAACGAGATCATCAAGGGGCGGAACCCGACCATCGTGGGGGCGCTGGAGGGCACCCTGCAGCGCTACTGGGGGCTGGCCGGGGTGGCCCTCTTGGGGGGCGTGCTGCTGTTCGCCGGCATCCTGTTGATCACCATCCCGTTCGTGATCTGGATCGCGGTGCGGTGGCTGGTCGGGGTGCCCGCGTTGCTGGCCGAAGACCTGGGGCCGGTCAATGCCCTGGGCCGAAGCTGGCAGCTGATCGAAGGCCGCTGGTGGCGAACAGTTGGTATCTTCCTCGTCGTGGTGATCATGGCCACCGTCGCGTCGGCGATCCTGGGGGCCACCGGCGGCGCCATCATCGGCCTGGTTCCCGGGCTGAGCGACGACCTGCGGGGGGCCCTGGTCCAGGTGACCGGCTCGCTAACCGGAGCGCTCGTCCTGCCGGTCAGCTACATCGCCATCACGTTGATGTATTACGACCTTCGCGTCCGCCGCGAGGGGCTCGACCTGGACCAGCTCGCCCAGCAGGCACAACCCCCTTCGGCAGCCTAAGCCCTCGGGCTCAGGCCGCACCCGCGCCCAGGATGCGAGTTCGACTCGGTGGATTCGGGCTAAGCCGCCTTTCCCTCCTCGCCGGGGTGGGCCTAGCCCTGGCACTCGGCATTCCGGCCGCCAGCGCGGACGACCTGCACGCGTATCAAGACGCGGTGCGCCAGGCCCACGCGCTGGTCATCCAGGGCGAGCGCCAGCACGATCCCGGCGCCGGCCGGGCCGCGGCAGACGTGCTCGCCGGTCCGGTGGGCGACAGCCAGCCCGAAATCCTGGCCGACCTCCGCCGGCAGCCACCCGACCTGGCCGACGCGGATAACCGCCTGACCGCGCTGGAGACGGCGCTGGAGTCGCCGGCGGATGCGTCAGATCCGGCCCGCGCCAGCCGGGAATTGCACCGCATCCTGGCCCTGCCCCGCTACGATGCCATGCGCGCGTCCCCGTCGCCCATCGACACGGCGGCCGCCTGGTTGATCCAACGCGTGCTGGATTTCCTGGCGGGACTCGGCTTTGGCGGCGGCGGCCGGGCGATCATCGGCCTGCTGCTGCTGGCCTTCGTGGTGGCCGCGCTGGTGATCGCGGCCGTGGTGCTGCGCGATGCCCAGATCCGCCGCCGGCAGCGGCTGGCCGCCGGCGCTGCATCGGCTCGGCAGCTGGCCGCCGATCGCTTTGCCGACGCCGACCGGCGGGCCGCCGCCGGTGATTACGTGGGGGCGCTGCGGGCCCTGGCCGGCGGCGTGTCGGCGGCCCTGGGCGGGGAGGAGGCCTGGGAGGTGAGTCCGCTCACGGTGCGAGAGCTGTTTCGGCGGGCCGATCGACCGGACGCCCTGCGGCCGCTGCTGCTCCCCTTCGAAGCGGCGGTCTACGGTCATCGGGTGCCCGATGCCACGATTTACGCGGGGGCGGCTACCGCCGCGGCGCCCTACCGGGCGGCCAGGCCATGAGAGATCGCGGCACCTGGCTGGGCCTGCTGGCCCTGGTCATCGTGGTGGTGGTCCTGGTGGCGCTGGAGCATCCGGGCTCGCGGGCCAGTTCCCCCGATCACCGGTCGACCAGCGACGCCGCCAATGGGACCTCGGCGCTACGGCTCTACGCGGAAGCGCTCGGCCATCGGACCGAGCTGGTGGAGACCACCTTCACCATTCCCGAAGACGCTGGCCTGCTCTTCCTGTTCACCCCGGTGCGGGCGGTCACCGCCGATGAGGCCCAGTCGATCTCGCACTGGGTGGAAGCCGGCGGCGTGCTGGTCTATGCCAGCGAGGCACCCGACGCTAGCGTGGAAAGCGCCCTCGACCTGTCCCGGGGACAGGGCCCGGTGGCGGCGGAAGAGGATGCCACGGGCCCGCTGCTGGCCGGCGTGCACCAGTTGAGTGGGTTCGTGGTGGCCGTGCCCTTCGAGCTGCATCCCCAGCAGGTGGCGATCCTGCGAAACCACGCGCACGCGGTGCTCGGACTGATGGCCGCCGTGGGGCGCGGCCGGATCGTGGCGCTCGCCGATCCCCTCCCGCTGTGCAACGGCTACCTCGACAAGAGCGACAACGGCCGGTTTGCGGCGGACCTGCTGGGGCTGACCGCAGGGCCCATCGCGTTCGATGAGTACCACCACGTGCCGGTCGGGGCATCGGGCGAAACGGACTGGCTCACCACCCCGTGGGGCGCCGCGCTGGGGTGGGCGGCCTTCGTGGTCTTCGTGGGGCTCGCCCTGCGTGGTCGGGCCTTCGGGCCGCGGGTACCGATCTCGGGCTCGCGCGACCGCTCGACCGCGGAATATCCGGCGGCCATCGGATCGCTGCTGCGACGCGCGGGGGCACGGCAGGTGACCCTCGACGTGCTGGCGGCCGGAGCGCGACGCGCGGTCGCCGAGCGGCTGGGGCTGGCGCGCGACGTGCAGGACCGCCGGTTCCCACAGACGCTGGCCAGGCGAGCCCCCGAGCTGGCCGCGCGCTTGGCCGAAACCGAATCCCGGATCCCGACCGCGGTGACCGACCGCGATGTGCTCACCGTATCGCGAGAATTACACGAGCTGGCCTACCCGACCGACCCGAAGAAGAAGGAGACGCCATGACCGCCGCCGAGTTCTTCGCCAAGTTTCGATCCGAGGCTGCCCGCACCATGGTCGGGCAGGACGACGGCATTCGGCTGTGCGCCCTGGCAGTGGTAGTCCACGGCCACGTGCTGCTGGAGGGCGTCCCAGGGGTGGGCAAGACCCTGCTGGCCAAGACCATCGCCCGGTTGCTGGCACTGCAGTATGGCCGCATCCAGTTCACGCCCGACCTGATGCCGTCGGACATCGTGGGCACCGCCATCTACGACCTGCAAACCCGGGCGTTTCGCATCCGCCGGGGACCGGTGTTCACCAATGTGCTGCTGGCGGACGAAATCAACCGTGCCCCGGCCAAGGTGCAGGCGGCCCTGCTGGAAGCCATGGAGGAGCGAGGGGTCAGCCTCGAAGGCGAGCAGCACCCGCTGCCCGATCCGTTCCTCGTCCTCGCCACCCAGAACCCCATCGAGTACGAGGGCACCTATCCATTGCCCGAAGCGCAGCAGGACCGCTTCCTCTTCAAGGTGGCCATGGCCTATCCAACTCCTGAGCAAGAGCTGGACATGCTCGGGCGCTGGAACGGCGGGATGGAGCTGAAGGACCCGGTCCGGGCGGGCGTCGAGCCAGTGCTCGATGCCGCGGCCATCACGGCCGCGCGGGAGGAGGTCACCCGGGTGACGGTCGACGACAAGATCCTGCGGTACATCATCGAGCTGGCGGTGTCCACCCGCCAGGCACCCGAGCTGTCGCTGGGAGCCAGCCCGCGGGGCGAGGTGCTGCTGCTGCTGGCCTCGAAGGCCGCCGCCGCCTTCGAGGGTCGGGACTATGTGACGCCCGACGACGTGAAGGGATTGCTGCGGCCCACCTTCCGCCACCGGTTGGTGCTGCGTCCGGAGGCCGAGGTCGCTGGGCAGACGGCTGACAGCGTGCTGGATGCCGTGATCGCGCGGGTGACGCCGCCACGCTGATTCCCCAGCGGCGATTGCTGGTGGCGCTGCTTATTGGCGCAACCCTCATCCTTCTGGCCGCCCTGAACTCAGCGCTCTGGCTGGCGGTCGTCGGCTATCACGTGGTGCTGCTGGTCCTGCTGGTCCGGGAGGCGCTCCGGCTTCCGAGGCGGCGTGGC
>DASPZT010000044.1:0-3139 GCA_035636135.1 Candidatus Limnocylindria bacterium
ACCGAACTCGAGGAGGCCATCGCCCGCGTCATCGCCGGACCCGAGCGCAAGTCGCGCATGATCACCGAGAAAGAAAAGAACATCATTGCCTACCACGAGATTGGCCACGCGCTGGTGGCCAAATCGCTGCCCAATGCCGACCCCGTGCACAAGGTCTCGATCATTTCCCGCGGCATGGCCCTCGGCTGGACAATGCAGCTCCCGACCGAGGACCGCTATCTGGTCTCGCGTAGTGAGTTGAACGACACCATGGCGGTGATGATGGGCGGGCGAGTGGCCGAGGAGCTGATGGCGGGGGACATCACCTCGGGCGCCTCTGACGACATCGGCAAGGCCACCAAGCTGGCGCGCCGGATGGTCACCGAGTGGGGGATGTCCGAGAAGCTCGGACCGCTCACCTTCGGCCACAAGGAGGAACTCGTCTTCCTGGGTCGCGACCTGGGTGAGCAGCGCAACTACAGCGAGGAGGTGGCCGGCGAGATCGACCAGGAGGTCCACCGGCTGGTGGACGCCGCCTACCAGCGAGCCAAGAAGATCCTGACCGAGAAGCGCGACAAGCTGATCGCCCTGGCCGAGTACCTGAAGCAGGAAGAGACCATCGAAGGCTGGCAGATGGATGCCATCCTCAACTCCCCGGACGGCAAAATCCCGGCCAGCCTCAACGAGCCGAAGCCGCAGGCGGCACCCGCCCCGCTGCCGCAGCCCAAGGGCAAGACCGAGGACCGCGGTCCCGAGCTGCCCCCCGGCCGTCTGGAGCCGACTCCCGCCTAGCCCGAATCCGGGCTAGCCCAAATCCACCGAAACGAACTCGCATCTTGGGCGCGGATGCGGCCTGAGCGTCTTCTCCTGCGCGCGCTCGGTCACGCATCGACGGATGCGCTCCCTCCCGCGCTCGCCGCCTCCTTCGGCTCGGCTCGCCCCGCATCCCAATCTGCTTCGTCCGCCCGGTGGACTCGGGGTCTCGACCGCAAGACCTCTCCCGGGCGGGCCATGTACTGCTCGTGTCCTCGTGGAACTGGCTGAGCTACGTCGAGCTGATCGGCCCGCTGTGGTGCCTGATCACGGCGCTGGTGGTGCTGGCCCGGTTGGTAGGGCGCAGGGAGTCCCGGATCGCCGCGGTGGCGGCCATCTGCATGATCGCGGTGCCCGTCACGGCCGTCGCCTACCTGTTCGTGACCGGGTGGCGCCCGACCTTGCCGCACCTTTTCATCTATGTCATCTCGACCGTCGTCTCCGAAACTTTGGCCGACCGCCTGGACCAGAAGCTTGGCCAGCGGTCGGCCGACATCACCCAGTGGGGCCGCGACGTCAATCGCGCCCTGCGCTCCGAGCTCACCAAGCTCGGCCTGGTCATCGCCATTACCGCGGTCGGCGTGTGGATTATCGACCCGGTGTTCAGCCTGGTGCTGGTGGCTGCCGCGTCACTCTGGACGCTCCTTTGGCTGCTCCTGGCTATGCGCCGGGTGGAGAGTGGAGTCGCCCTCATCGTCGGCTGCCCGCCGGAGCGCGCCTTCGACTTTGTGAGCGACGCCCGCAATCAACCCCACTATGTCGCCGAGGTCGAGTCGGTGGAGCGACTCACCCTCGGCTCTCCGCACATCGGGTCGCGCGTTCGGGTCCACCACTGGGACGACAGCCATGCCGTGGAGGAGATTCTTGAGTACGACCGCCCCCGCCGGCTGGCCATCGGCCTGCCGGACGCGTTGCAGGCCAATCGATCGATCTGGACCTTCGAGCCGGCGCCCGGCGGGACCCGGGTTCGGTACGCCTACCGTTACCAGATGAACCTGGTGGAGGCGCTGGCTGGCGGACGCCTGACCGACTGGCTGCAGCGGCCGCGGCGCAATGCCTGGCGCCGTGCCTTTCTGGAGCGGCTGAAGGCCGCCCTGGAGGCCATAGAGACCGAGGTCCTGGACGAGTGGTTGGGTTGAGTTCGGGGTAGAATCAGCGCGGGCGCGGAGCACGAGCCCGCGACCCGTTTGACCCATTTGACGCGATCGACGTGGCGAGCCCGCTTGGATCCTGACAGACCGAGACGGTACGCATGCAGAAACCAACCATCGCCGTTATCGGCCCCGGCCGCGCCGGGTCCGCCCTCGGACGGGCGCTGCACGGCGCCGGCTACACCGTCGCAGCCATCTTCGCCCGCCGGCCCGAGCGCGGCCAGCTGCTGGCCGCCGAGCTAGGCGCTCGGCTGACCCGGACGCCCGAAGGCGCCCTGGACCTGGCCGACCTGACCATTCTGGCCGTCCCCGACGACGTGATCGGACCGCTGGCCGGCGACCTGGCTGGCGCCCAGTGCGCCGGCGCCGGGAGGGCCGTCGTCCACCTCAGCGGCGCCCAGGATCGCACCCCGCTCCTTCCCCTGCAACAGGCCGGGCTGCACACGGGCGTCTTCCACGCGGTCCAGACCTTCAAGACCGGTGCGGACACGGTGCGCAACATCCCCGGCACGCTGTTCGGCATCGACGCCGACGAGCCCCTGGCCGGCGCCCTGCGCGCCATGGCCATCGCACTCGGTGGCGAGCCATTTGACCTGCGCGGCGTCGACCGTGCCCGCTACCACGCCGCTGCGGTCTTCGTCGCTAACTATCCGATCACCCTGCTGGCCGAGGCCCGCAGGCTGATGGAGCAGTCCGGCGTTTCCGCTCCCACCGCCCAGCGCGCCCTGGTGCAACTGCTGCGCGGGACGCTCAACAACCTGAACGGCGGCGACCCGGAGGACGCGCTCACCGGCCCGGCGGTCCGGGGCGACGGGCGCACGATTCAGCGCCACCTGGCGGTCCTCAGCGATGATCCCGACCTGCAGCAACTCTATCGTCGCCTGGCCGACCGTACCCTGGCCCTCGCCGTCAAGTCCGGCCGCCTGACCCAGGACCAGGCGGACGGGCTGCGAACCACCCTTCTGGAGACCATATGAGCATTACTATCGCCGACCTGCGCACGTGGAAGGCGGAGCGGAAGCGCTTCACCATGCTGACGGCGTACGACTACACGACCGCCCGCTGGCTGGACCGGGCCCAGATCCCCGTCCTCCTCGTGGGAGACAGCCTGGGCATGACCATGCTGGGCTACCCCGACACGCTGAGCGTGACCATGGACGACATGGTCCACCACGCCAAAACGGTGGTCCGGGGGG
>DASPZT010000045.1:0-4873 GCA_035636135.1 Candidatus Limnocylindria bacterium
CACGAAAGGAGCTTACCGCGCTCCCGGACTTGCTCTGGGTCGGTATCAAGCGGTAAGGAAGGCCTCCTCAATGGGGAGGGGAAATGCTTACGCCTTCCGCCAGTGGGCAGGCAGGGTGAAACCCTCGACTCGAGCCCAGACCTCTACCGTGTCGACGCAGCGCTGATGCTGTCGGCCGAGCGGCGACGAATGCCACTCGCCGCCCAGGACGGATACTTGGCTGAGTCCTTCGATCGTCAAGCATCGCCAGTTTTTTGGAGAGCCTGGCGCGGCGAGGCCAATCTCACTCGTGCCACCGAACTGATAGAAGAGGCCGTGCGGCACCCCCTTCTTGGTGCCCAGCACGTGCGGGGCCATGTCGCGAACGTGTTCCCCGTAGGTCGCCCGAACCTGCTGACGGTTCTGAATCGCCTGCCGTACGATCTCGTACGAGGTCATCGACGCGATGAGTATGAAGGCTAACGCTGAATTCGGTTTCTCCCTCCCCCTGGCACTGGCAGGGGAGGGGGTATCTCTAGCGAGATATGGGCTGTTTGGCGGGATCAGTTCGCCAGACGAGGTACGAGCACAGCACCGGAATTGCGATCACACCCGCGATCGCCGTGCCGATGACCACCGCTGTCGTCGGTCCTGGGGCGTCGCCCAGTAATCTCCCTCTCCCCGCACTGCCGAGAGGTAAGGTCTCCTGCTTTTTGACATGTGACTAAAAGGTCACGTATACTGCTGGACATGGACGCGGTGTTCAGAGCTCTGGCCGATCGGACGAGGAGGAGCCTGCTCGACGAGCTCTTCCGCAAGGACGGGCAGACGTTGACCGCCCTGGAGGCGCGTTTCTCGATGACGCGGTTTGGCGTGATGAAGCACCTGAAGCAGCTCGAGGAGGCGGGGCTGGTAGTGACCAAGCGGCGAGGGCGCGAGAAGCTCCATTTTCTAAACCCGGTTCCAATCCGGCTTGTCCACGACCGGTGGGTGAGCAAGTATGCCGAGCCCTGGGCCGCGGCGCTGAGCGGCCTCAAAGACCAATTGGAGGAACGAACGATGGAAAAGGTATTCGAGATCTACATCAAGACCACCCCGGAGCGGCTGTGGCAGGCGATCACCGACCCGGAGATGCGGAGCAAGTACCAGTTCGGCTCCCGGTTCAGCGCCGACTTCACGCCCGGCTCGCGCTACGAAATGGGTCACCCGAACAATGGCGGGCTCCTGGGGGAGGGCGAGAACCTTGAGGTCGATCCGCCACGCCGGCTGGTCCAGAGCATGCGGGCCCTATGGGGCGAGGATGTCACGGGTGAAGGAACCTCAAGGGTCACTTGGGAAATCGAACAGGTGGGCGGCGACTCCTGCCGCCTGATCGTCACCCACGACCAGCTTCGCGAGGGCGCCAACGACCAGCTATACGGCGGCTGGCCGATGATCCTCTCCGGGCTGAAGACGCTGCTCGAGACGGGCGAGCTGTTGACTACCCCGGGATCGCTGATGTACGGCTTCCAGACCCAAGCGTCGGGGAAACGCTCCCGCTAGCCACCATGAAGGACGCCCTCGCTGCCAGGCTGTTCCCGGCCGTTCTGCTGCTCAGCAATGTGGGAGCAGCAGCCCTGGCCTTCAGCCACCGGGACCGGCAGCGGGGCGTCTACTGGCTGGCGTCGGCGGTCTGCATCGCCTGCGTCGCGTGGTAGGCGGAAAGCGTCACGGTACCTGAACCTCCTGCCAGTGGGCCCCGCCATCGGTCGTCCGCAGCAGGATATTGGTGTTGTGCGGACCGGTGATCGCCTCGGCCCACCCATGCAGAGGGTCCGAGAACATCATCTGGATGATCGCTGGCGACGGGAACATTTGCCAGGTGTTTCCGCCGTCGACCGTGCGCGCCACGAATTGCTGCCCCTGGGGGACCGGATTGTCCGCCGGGTGGTCGTTGACCGAGGTGATCCACCAGTGCTTCTGGTCCAGGTAGAACTGCATGTATTGGCTGCCCTGGGGCTGCAGCCCGCGCGCCTCGAGTTTCTGCGGAGTGGTCCACGTGAGTCCGCCATCGGCGCTGGTGTAGACATAGTGGGCGCTGACCGCCAGATGGTTCGGGTCCCGCCCGTAAGCGGGATCGGTGATGTGTCCGAAGGCCACCGGTAAGACCGCATGCCCGTCAGCGAACAGCACTGGGTAGCCCAGGATCATGTCGGCCTTGTCCAAACCGGTCGGCGGCGACACGGTTACCGACGTCCAGCTGTGGCCCCCGTCCGTGGTGAGGTAGAGCCCCGAATCGCCAGTCGCCGCCAGCCCGCCAGTCCGGAACCACCCGACCCGCGCGCTGGCAAACTCAAACTGGTGCTCCCCGACTCCAGCGGTGGATCCCCAGCTATTGGCGTGCGGCAGCGTGCCGACGTTGGTCCAGGTGGCGCCCGCATCAGTAGTGCGATAAATCGGCGCAGGGTCCAAATGCAGGGTCCGGCTCTGGGACAGCACCCATCCCTCGACCCCGCGGAAATACACAATCGCTGCGGGAAACGTGGTCGGCGCCCGGCGTGCCCAGTGGAGCCCGCCGTCACTCGTGCCATAGACAGTTAGCGCTTCGGTGGCGGCCCAATCGATCGTCCACAGGGTTCCGTTGCGCCCGATGGCGTCCCAGCTCATCCCGTCGTACCCGCCGTTGAACCGCAGCCGCTCCGTCCAGGTGCGTCCGCCATCAGCCGTCTGGTAGAGGACATTGTCGGGCGGGACCGATCCGGAGGTGCGTCCCAGGTGGAGGCCGCGGCGCACCACCCAGTCGCCACCTGGTCCGGTGGTGCCCAGTGACAGCGCGGGCGTCGTGTCACCGGATTCGCCGCCCGGGAGCGGAAACCGGAAGACGTTGGCCCGCAGCAGGATGCCGAACCCCAGCACCGGAACCAGGATTACGACGGTCAGCGCCACCGCCAGCGGGGTCTTTGCCCAGGGCGCCCATCGGCTGGGCGCGGGTTCCTGACGAACCCGTTCGACGACCTGGTTGGCCAGTCCGGGATTGGCCGCATAGCGAGCCTCGGCCAGGGCCCGGATTTCATCCGCAAGCCGATCAGTCATTGGTACACCTCCGAAATTTCCAGTCCCGGGCGAAGCCGGTGTGTGATCCGATACAGGCGTGCCTTGGCGGCAGCCGTAGAAATCCCTAGCGTCGCGGCGACCTCGGGAAGCGGCAGGTCGAGGTAGAAGAAGAGGTACAGGATCAACCGCTCGTTGGCGGGCAGCTGCGCGATCGCTTGGCGCAGGTCGACCAGGCCAGAGGGGTCCGTGGTTTGACCGTCGGGAGGGCGGAGATTCGCGAACTTGAGCACCGTCCACCATCGGCGGCGCCGGGTGTCGCGACACTGGTTGGCGACGATGGCCAGCCACCAGGGCCGGAACGAGTCGGGGTCTGGGCGCAGCCGGCGGACGGCGCGCCAGGCTTTGAGCGCGCTTTCCTGAACGGCGTCCTCGGCGGCGGACCGATCGGAGAGCATTGCCAGAGCCAGGCGATACGCCGGATCGATCAGGGGCCGCAGCAAGGCCTCGAAAGCGTTGCGGTCTCCCCGCCTGGCGGCCGAGATCAGCTCCAGGGTCATGCCTCGCTCATTCATACGCGCCAGCTGCCTGGGGTGTTGCAAGGACCGCGCCTCTCCGGGAGGGGCAGCGGAGGGTGTGTGTTAGGCGGCGAAGGGAAACCACTGTTCCCGGAGCGGGAACAGATAGCGGTCCGTAAGGAAGTTGAGGACGCGGCGAGAGCGGGCGAAGCCCTGGCCGCCCAGATCGTCGAGCAGACCGGGGCGCTGAGTGGCCTGCGACGCGGCCTGATATGCGCGGCGACCGATCAGCTCGAACAGCTCGAGCGCGGTGGGCAGCTCACCCTCGCTCCGCAGTAGCTTCCGCCGCAGGCGCTCCCGGCCAATGGGGGAGAGGAGGCGGCCGCCGCCCGTGTAGTCGGGGAAGACGCCGGTCAAGAAGAGCGCCAAGTCGCCCAGCCGGCGATAGACGGAGGGCCGCTCCGGCGCCGTCACCACGTCGAGGAGTTCGATCAGGTGCATGGGGTCGAGCTCGCTGAAGCGGTGACGCCGCCAGCCGCGACTCCCGCGCGTGAAGTAGCTGCCGCTGGCGACATGGGTGTACGAGGCGAGTAGCTCGGCCAGGAACAGCCGGCGGGCTGGGTCGTCGGTGAACTCCCGAAGCGCCGCAATGTCGAAGACGGGTACGCGCTGACCCGGACCGACCCATTCATCGATGAAGCGGACGTCATCGAGGTCCCGGCGCACGCGATGGACGAGGACCGCGAACACCAGGAATGGCGAGGCGTGCAGAAACGCCTCCTGGGTGCCGGTGCCAAAGATGCTGGCGAAGACCACCGGTTCGGCGAGGATCCGTTGGATGCGATCGGGATCGCCGCGTAGTGCGCTGGATGTTTCGCCGCCATTGGCCGCCAGCAGCGAGAGGTCCTGGTCGCTCAGGTGCTCCAGATAGAGAACGCCGCTCACCGTCTCGTCCCCTCCCTGCCCTCTCTCTGAGGGGGAGGGACATTCGTGGCGAATGCCTTGAGGGTCTGGTCCAGGAACTCGAACGTCTTGCGCAGCGCGTCATCAATGACCAGCTGGTGCTCGCTTGGGTTGTAGCGGAGAAATCCGTGGGGCATGCCTTCGTAAATCTCGATCTGGGCGGTCTTGCCCGCCTTTTCTAGCCGGAACTCAAAGTCCGCGATCTGTTCCAGCGGGATGCCCGGATCGGCGCCGCCGAAGATGCCCAGCACCGGCACCTGGATCTGGTCGACGATGTCGAGGGCTGACGTGCGGGGCGGCTCGGCTCTGAGGAAGCCGTAATAGGCAATCACGCCGGCCAGCCCGCGGACCCGTGCCCCGGCCAGGTAGGCGACGGCGCCGCC
>DASPZT010000046.1:0-2567 GCA_035636135.1 Candidatus Limnocylindria bacterium
CGCCGAGATCGCCGCGCTCAAACTCGGCCGCCGCCTCAGCGCATCCACGATCCGCCGGGTCCTCAAGACCCTGCCGATCCCTCCGGCACCGAAACGGCACACCGGCATCAGCTGGCGCGGATTCTTGCCCGCCCAGGCAGCGGCAACGCCCGCGACCGGCTTCTTCCACGTGGACCGCGCCTTCACTCGGCGCCTGTACTGCCTGTTCGTCATCGACGCCGGCAGCCGCTACGTTCACATACCCGGGGTCACCGCGCACCCGGACGGGCCGCGGGCCACCCAGCAGATCCGTCATCTCCAGATCGATCTCGGTGACCGCGCCGCCGGCTTCCGGTTCCTATCCGCGACCGCGCCGGGCAGTGCACCGCATCGTCTGACGCGGTCCTGGCCGGCGCGGGCATCCAGGCTGCGCAGGCCCCGCCCCGTAGCCCTCGCGCGAATGCGCATGCGGAACGGTTTCGTGCACACCGCCCGGACCGAGGTCACCGACCGGATGCTGATCTTCGGCGAACGCCACCTGCGCAGCGCCCTGGCCGAGTACGCCAGGCACTACAACCGGCGCCGACCCCACCGCAGCCGCCAGTTGCACCCGCCCCGGCCTGACCATCCCGCCGCCGATCTCTCCCAGGAGCGGATCAGGCGCGACCCGTCCTCGGCGGCCTCCTCAACGAATACGAACGAGCCGCGTAGAAGACCAGGTCAATACCCCTGGCCGACTGCTGGAACCCCGCAGTCCGAGCTGGGCTGGCTAGCGCGGATCCCGGGCGAGCTGTAGCAGGTTCGGCCGGCCCTGGCGGCTCAGCGGCAGACCGGTTCGCGGACCTGCTGGCCGGATATTCGGATGCTGAGTCTGAGGCGCGTGCCCTGGTGGAGATCTCCAGCGGGAGCTGCCGGCGGCCACATCACCACCCCGTGCCGGGGACGGAGCAGGCGGTGTCGCAGAAAGCCGCCAACCGAGCCCGCGTCAAGCCGCGGTGTCCCACGGGAGTCTGACACTCACGATGAAGCCGGCGTTGAGCACCGACCGGCCGACCACTCTCCGCATGGCCTCAGCGTCGCCTCTGGCGAGGCGATACTGTTTCGCCAGGTAATCGTTTGACCCTGCGCTCTGCTGATATTCCCATAGCCGCGAGAACCCCTTAGTCGTGTCGATGATCGTCGGATGCCAGACATGACAAACAGGATTATTGCTGGTCTTGTGCTTGCCATAGAGCGTGTCGACCGCGATCATGAAGCTGACATCTTCGCCGCCCCAGCCGCGAAAACGTTCGTCCATTCCCCCGACTTTGGCGAATGCCTCTCGTGGCATGATCTGGATCAGCGCGCCCCACCAGTGGCCAGTCGAGGCGATCTCGGGCTGCTCCACGTCGTCATACGCAGGCGGATCAGGGAACCTGACCGGGTCCGCTGGGTCAGAAGCGATAAGTTGCTTGCTCGCCGTTTCGCTCAGACGGTAGAACCGGCGATAGGGAACGTACCAGAGCGGGATACCCCGGCGTCTTGAAGACCGGATTTTGCCGGCGCAGTCCCGAATCACCTGGCCGCGAATGTAGCAGTCAGCGTCCAGGAGAACGATGATGTCGCCTTTGGCCTTTTCGAATCCACGGTTGAGCGCGGCTGTCTTGCAGAACGGCCTGCGGTCGTCCGTGCACACGATCAGTTCAGCCTCGGGCAGTTCATGCTCCCAGTATCGCATGAGCCATTGCCATACCTGGGCGCGATAAGGATTGTCAGCCCGGAACGGAACCAGCAGCGTGATCTTTTCGCAGTCAGGGTAATACCAGAGCCCACCCCAAAGCAACATCCACGTAATCAGCGCCACCAGCTACCCCCCAACAGTCTCCCCAAATCTGTGAACACGTCAAACAGCTCAGATTTGCGATCCTCCACGATGTGCCAGTTCGCCTGCTGCGTCTCGCCGATTTTAAGAGGCATTCCAATCGATGCGTGGTAGTCACGGAACTTGAACAGGCCACCTTCGCGGTCAAATTGCGGAGTCGGCTCGAACCTGCGCGGAATCCCGAACGCGTCCGCCACTATCAGCCCATGCAGCGACGAAGCGATAATCTTCTGGCAGCGGCCGATCAGCCTCAGTACTGCCAGCGGGTCGTCGCGGATGTTGATCACGATCGGGTCGTACCTCTGGAACTCAGGCCTGCGTGCAAGACTGGCGTCAGACCAGTGCGGCACAAGCCCCAGCCGGATGTCACGGGTGCGCACCGTGACCAGCTCATCCGCAAGAAGGCCTGGATCTCCGATGACGCAATCGGGACGGCCGATGCTGCGGGCCGTCAGCGGCCCGCGGACTGCCATGATCTCGGCGCGTTCCAAATGCAGCCTCGACCCCTCGACAAGCCTGCCGCTGCCAACGACAAAGCCTCCCCAGCCAGCTGGAATGTGCTCAAGCACCGACCCGCTGGTCGCGACTTGTGCCGCGTCGATCGGTGACCACGTCGCCTTGACGTCGGAGAAGCGCGTGAGCAGCGGCGCGGCCAGCACGTCACCAAAATTGGGTACTCCGCGCCAGTAATAGACCCGTATTTCAGGCTGTCTAATCACTTCTCATT
>DASPZT010000047.1:0-2846 GCA_035636135.1 Candidatus Limnocylindria bacterium
CAGCAGCGCCGCGCCCGCCAGAAAGCCCCAGATATCGCCCAGCCCGCGCAGGGCGAAATACTGGCCGCCACCGGCCACCGGGTAGGCGGAGGCCAGCTCCGCGTAACAGAGCCCGACCATGGCGTAGACGAGGCCGGCTGCCAGGAACGCCAGGGGCGTGAGGCCGAGCGCGGCCAGGGCCACGATGCCCAGCGCGACATAGATGTCGGCGCCCACGTCGGCGTAGCCCCACATGTAGGAGCCCCAGACGCTGACGTCGCGGCGGAGCTCGCTGGCCGCGATCCCCACTTCGGGGGGACCACCGGTCGTGCTCATCCCTGGTCTTCGAAGAAGTGCCTGACCTGCTCCGCGCTCAGCGTGGTGCTGCAGATGGTCTCGAGGCCCAGCTCCTTATAGATAGCCTGGCGGCCGGGATCATAGAGTCGGCAGATCACTTTCGGGACATTGAAGACATACCGCGCCAGCTGGCCGGCCATGATGTTGGTGTTGTCGGAGTTGGTCACGGCCACGAAGGCGTCGGCGTGCTCGGTCCCGGCTTTCCGCAGGACGTCCTCGTCGACGGCCGTGCCGAAGATCATGTCGCCCGGGAAGTCCTCGCCCAGCCGGTTGAAGGCTCGTTCGTCGAAGTCCACGACCGTCACCTGGTCGCCTTCGGTCCCCAGCCAGCGGGCCAGGTTCGAGCCCACCCGGCCGCAGCCGACGATGACCGTGCGCATCTCTCGCAGGTATTCTACGCGGGCATTGAATTCGGACAGCTCCGTCGCCGAGTGGGAGCAGATCGTCGTCGCGCGAGACCAGCAGCGCGACGCCCTCCGCCGCCCAGGCGACCCCTCCCCAGAGCATTTTTGGGAACGGCGAGCTCAACGGTTTGCCCGGTTCGGCCGGCTGCTGGATCCCGACGATCCCTTCTTGCGGTTCGTCCAGCAGCGTGTCGGCGCACCCGACACGCTGGTCGATGTGGGGGCGGGGACGGGGCGCTTCGCGCTGCCGCTGGCCCACCAGGTCCGGCAGGTGGTGGCGGTCGATCCCTCGCCCGCCATGCTGACCGAGCTCAGCCGGGCGGCTGAGAAGGCCGGGATCCGGAACGTGACCACCGTGGAGGCGCGCTGGGAGGATGCGCAGGTGGCGCCCGCCGAGGTCGTCATCTGCGCCCACGTCGTCTACCCCATCCGCCAGGTTGGCCCGTTCATCGAGAAGCTCGATGCCCACGTTCTACGCGACGGCCTGCTCTACATGCGGGTGGGCCAGGTCGACGATTGGGTGGCTGAGGCCTGGGAGCACGTCCATGGCGCGCCGCGCCTGCCGCACCCGGACTTCCGGCTGCTGGAGCGGGTCCTCCAGGCGCTGCACATCCCGGCCACCCTGGAACTGGTCAGCTTCACCAACCGGGTGACCTACGCCGACGCCGACGAAGCTCGCGACGACCTGGCCGAGCGGCTGGGGGTCCAGCCCGGCACGGTAGAGGCCGAGCGGCTCGACCAGTACCTGGAGGAGCGGTTGCTGCCCATCCCCGACGGCGTGGGATTCCCCCCGCGACCGGTCCAGGGCGCTATCTTTTTCTGGGGGCGCGGACCGGTTTAGGGGCCCGATCGCACGGGTATAGGCTGCATCAGCAGCGCCACACGCGGGCGCTCCTGTAAGGAGAAGAGATGGCAAAAACAGTTGGAATCGACCTGGGGACGACCAACTCGGTCATCGCCGTCATGGAAGCCGGCGAACCGGTTGTCATCCCCAACGCGGAAGGCGGGCGAACCACCCCGTCGGTGGTGGCCTTTACCAAGTCCGGCGAGCGCCTGGTGGGCCAGCTGGCCCGGCGCCAGGCCGCCGTCAACCCGGAAAACACGGTCTATTCGATCAAGCGATTCATGGGCCGCAGCTTCGACGAGGTCGAACGCGAGCGGAAGATGGTTCCTTATCGCACGATCCCCGGCAAGGACGGCCGGGTCGAGGTCGACATCCAGGGCAAGCGCTATACGCCGGAAGAGATCTCGGCCATGATCCTGCAGAAACTGAAGACCGATGCCGAAGCCTACTTGGGCGAGAAGGTGTCGGACGCGGTTATCACAGTGCCGGCCTATTTCAATGACTCGCAGCGGCAGGCGACCAAGAATGCCGGCCAGATCGCCGGGCTGAACGTCATTCGCATCATCAACGAGCCCACCGCGGCGGCGCTGGCCTACGGGCTCGACAAGAAGACAAACGAGAAGATCCTGGTCTTCGACCTGGGTGGCGGCACCTACGACGTGTCCGTGCTCGAGGTGGGGGAGGGGGTCTTCGAAGTCAAGGCGACCAACGGCGACACCCACCTCGGTGGCGACGACTACGACCGCCGCCTGGTGGACTTCATCGCCGATCAGTTCAAGAAGGAACAGGGCATCGACCTGCGCGGCGACCGCCAGGCGCTGCAGCGGCTGACCGAAGCCGCCGAGAAAGCCAAGATCGAGCTGTCCAGCCGGGTGGAGACGGAAATCAACCTGCCGTTCATCACGGCCGACCAGACCGGGCCCAAGCACCTGGTGATGGGCATCACCCGTGCCAAATTCGAGCAGCTGACGGCCGACCTCTCCGAGAAGTGCGTCCAGCCGTTCCAGAACGCGCTCAAGGACGCGGGCCTGCAGCCCGGGGACCTGGACGAGGTGATCCTGGTCGGTGGCGCCACCCGGATGCCGGCCATCCAGGAGCTCGTCAAGAAGCTAACCAACGGCAAGGAGCCCCACAAGGGCGTCAACCCCGATGAGGTCGTGGCCGTGGGGGCCGCCATCCAGGCCGGGGTCCTCAAGGGCGAGGTCAAGGACGTGCTCCTGCTCGACGTCACGCCGCTGTCGCTGGGGATCGAAACCCTGGGC
>DASPZT010000048.1:0-3513 GCA_035636135.1 Candidatus Limnocylindria bacterium
TGGCAGTGGGTGGCGGCGGGGGCGGCGGCGGCGCCGGCGTGGGGGTTGCGCTGGGAGCCGGGGTGGGCGTGGGGGTGGGGGACGGAGTTGGAGTTGGGGCGGCGGTCGGCGTGGAGGTTGGGCTGGAGGTGGCGGTGGCAGGCACCGACCCGACCGAGCCGCCGCAGGCGGCCAGCATCAATCCCACGATGACGGCGGCGATCGCTTTGCAGTTCACCTCTATCCGTACGCAGCGGGTTACGACACTCGCCGCAACGCTCCCGTCCCCGACACCCATCTCCCTTCCCCTCAGGGGGGTCGGCGAGGGGGTGTTTAGCCCTGCAGGGTGCCTTCCGACTCCGGCGTCTTGATCTCGATCACCTGGTCGAAGGCGTGGATGCCCGCGATGGCGTCGTACAGGGCCACCGCCCGATCGGCCGGCGGGACGTCGGTAATCTTGAGGTAATAGCTCCGGCCGTTAGGCCACACCAGGGTTGGCACGCCGAACACGCCACGGCGGACCGCCTCGGCGTGCTCCTCCGCCAGCGGCGTCAGGTCGACCTGGGCCAGGTCCCGGTCGAAGCGCTCCAGGTCCAGTCCGGCGGTGGCTGCCGCCTGGCGGTGGGTCTCCAGCAGGTCCGCCTTGAGGTGGCCTTCGTGGCGCGCCCGCTGGAGCGCCTGCCGGAATCGATCGTAGGCCTGGTCCCCCTGCCGCCGGGCGGCGATGGCAGCCCGAAACGCCGGGATTCCGGGAGCCTGCCCCTCGCCCTCCCAGACCGGCCGGCCGCCCTGGCCTTCCCGGACGCGATGGTTCTCGCTCAGTGAAAAGAAGCGCCACTCAGGGTTGATTCGGGCCGCGTCCTCCACGGCCTTGAGCCACATGGCACCCCGGTACGCCCAGGGGCACAGGAAGTCGAAGTACACGGTCGGGCGTCGCAAATCGTCGCTAGCCACTCTCACCAGATACCGCTCCGAAGCCACTTTATTCCCGATCGGGGAGCCGCCGGCCCCGTTGACAGACTAGAGCCGCCTGACTAGCATGTGTGGCCTGTAGGAAAGGGGGGCCTGCCGGGCAGGCCACCAGCGAGCCACGCTCGCAAAATTCGGTCGCGCTCGCGCCGACCGGGTCGAACTTAGGAGGGGAGGCCCACGGCACGTGACGGTATCTGGTCGCATCCCCTTTGGGAAAGGACTGTGGTGGTCAGTGTGACATGACGCCCGAACAACTGGCCTCTGTGGTGGCCCCGGCTGAGGTGCAACCTCTCGGCCGGCTTCTCGTTGCCCGCGGGGTCGCGAGCGAGGAGCAGGTCAAGTGGGCGCTTGCCCAGCAGAAGCAAACTGGCGCGCTGTTAGGCGAGATCCTGGTAGAGGCCCGGCTCCTGCCTGAGGCGGATCTGACGAGCGCCTTGGGCGAACACCTCGCTCTTGACGTGGTCGATCTGCACCGCGTGCGCAGCGACGACACGGCCCTCTCCCTGATTTCGGAAGGGTATGCCATGGAGCATCTCGTCCTGCCGCTGAGCCTGGACGAGAACGTGTTGCGGGTCGCGACCGCGGATCCGGCCAACCTGCCGCTTCTGGCAGAGATCCGGGTGATGACCCGGCACGAGGTGCAGGCGGCCCTGGCGCCGAAGAGCCAGCTGGAAGTCGCCATCCGCGAGCGCTACAAAGTGCTGCCCGGCGTGGCCGAGTTCGTCAAGGCCTACGAGCAGCAGGACACGCGGCGCGCCGCCATGCCGGTCGAGCTGGCGGCGCTGGCAGAGAACGCCCCGGTGGTGCAGATCGTCAACCTGCTCATCACCCAGGGCTTGCGCGACCGCGCCTCAGACGTCCATATCGAGCCCAAGAAGGACCACGTGCGAATCCGGTACCGGATCGACGGCGTGCTTACCGAGGCACTGCGCTTGCCCATCGCCCTGGCGCCGGCCATCGCATCCCGGATCAAGGTCATGGCCGAGCTGGACATCGTGGAACGCCATCGCAGCCAGGATGGCCAGATCCAGCTGACCATCGATGGCCATCCCATCGACATTCGGGTGGCGACGGTGGAGACCATCTGGGGCGAGAAGGTAGTGCTCCGGCTGCTGGACAAGGCCCGCACGCTGCTCCATCTCCACGAACTCGGCTTCGGCGATGTCCACTACAAGCAGCTGAGCGCCTTGCTGCGAGCGCCCTTCGGGATGATCGTGGTCAGCGGGCCCACCGGCAGCGGCAAGACGACCACGCTGTATGCCGCCGTGAACGAACTCGACGGCGTGGGGCGAAACATCATGACCATCGAGGACCCGGTGGAGTACACGTTTGAGGACGTGAACCAGGTCCAGATCCGGCGCATGGCGCAGATCACCTTTGCCAATGGCTTGAAAGCCATCCTGCGGCAGGACCCGGACGTGATCCTGGTCGGCGAGATCCGTGACCTGGAGACAGCCGAAATCGCCATCCAATCGGCGCTGACCGGCCACCTGGTGCTGTCCTCCCTGCACGCGACCGACGCCGCCGGCGTGCTGCAGCGATTCGGCGAGATGGGTATCGAGGGGTTTCTGATCTCGTCCTCGGTCACCGGCATCGTGGCCCAGCGGCTGGTGCGCCGCATTTGTGAGCACTGCCGGGCGCCGTACCAGCTTTCGGTGGAGGAGGCGGATCTGCACCGCCAGCTCTCCAACGTGCTGAAGACCGATTTCACTCGGGGCGCGGGCTGTGACCAATGCGCCCGGACCGGGTATCGCGGCCGGATCGGCGTGTTCGAGGTGCTGACCCTCACCGATGCCATCAAGCGGCTGATCGCGAACCGAGCCAGCGTGGAGGAGATCCGCAAGCGGGCGCTCAAGGACGGGATGGTGACCATGCGAAAGGACGCCGTGGCCAAGGTCGATCAAGACATCACCACCATGAGCGAAGTCATCCGCTCGGTGTACCTGGCCTGATGCCCGCCCTGCAGAAGTTCGCCTACCGCGCCTACTCGGCGGATGGCGTCCGAACGGTCCGGACCCTGCAGGCGGCCAGCCTCGACGACGCCAAGCGGGTGCTGTGGAACGAGGGGTTCCGGATCGTCGACATCCGGGCCCGACGCCTGCGGCTGCCCAGCCTGCACCAACTCTTCCCCTCGTTCATGCGAGTCCGGAAGTCCCAGGTCATCCTCTTGACGCGGCAGCTCGCCACCTTCGTCAAGGTGGGCGTCCCCATGCTCGAGGCCTTCGCTGTCTTGCACGAGCAGGCCACCTCCGGTGAGCTGCGGGCGGCGCTACGCGACATGATGATGGACCTCGGTCAGGGTCGCCCCCTGTCGGCGGCTATGAACCAGCATCCGCGGATCTTCAACCGCCTGTATGTGGACATGGTGCGGGCGGCCGAGGTCAGCGGCGAGCTGGACGAAGTCCTCAGCCAGGTCGCCAGCTACATGACGCGCGAGGATAGCGCGGTTCGACGTATCCGCAGCGCACTCATCTATCCCGTTATCGTTCTTTCCCTCTCGGTTGTGGTGGTTGGCGTGCTCGTGGCGGTGGTGCTACCCGCGTTCGTCCACTTGTTCGGAGA
>DASPZT010000049.1:0-2598 GCA_035636135.1 Candidatus Limnocylindria bacterium
GTCTCGCGCCTGATAGAAACGCTGCAAAGGGCCAGTGCCAAGGGCCTCGTAGCCGCGCGGTTCATTGGCAACCCTGCCCTGATAATCGAGCATGTAGGGCGCCTGGTGATACGTGGCGGTCTGCGCCAGGGACGCGTGGACGTGCTGTCCTTCGCCCGCGACGAGACGGTGGTATACGGCCAGGGCTGTTGCAAACGTGGCCAGGACCCCGGTGCCGATGTCGACGAGGTTGTACGGCCCCAGAATCGCCGGAATCGTGCCGGTGCGCTGCATGATGCCGGTCACCGCCTGCCCCTGCCGTTCCCAGCCGCGGCCAGGCGTCCAGGGCCCGCCATAGCCATAGCAGCTTATGGACGTGTAGATGATGCCCGGCTTGCGAGCCTTGACCTCCTGATAGCCAATGCCGAGCCGATCGGCGGTGCCTGGGGAGAAATTCTCCAGGACGACGTCCGCCTGCTCCACGAGCTTCCAGAAGACCTGCTGACCTTCGAGTGCTGCCACGTCGAGCAGCAACGAGCGCTTGCCCCGATTGAGGTAGCCACTTCCACCACCACTTTGCGGCGCATTGATCTTGGTGACGTCGGCACCAAATTCCCCCAGGAGCCGACCGCAGGTCGGCCCGGCGAGAGCGAGGCACAAGTCAATAACCTTCAAACCCGCCAGAGGGTGTGCCAGCTCCGGCTCAGGAGCCCGCATGGGCGGCCGGCTGGGTTGTTGGTCGAGCTCAGTCATGATCTGCGCGTGATCAGCATCGGGCAGGTGGCGCGGCCCCCGCGGCGCTCCAGGGCTTGCGGTGAGGTGGACCGGCAGTCCGGCCATCCAGGTCGGCCCCAACTCAGGATCGTCCATCTGCACCACGGCGCCTATCTTTTGTGCGTGCTCGGTGTGTATCCACTCCGTCGTGGTGCGGGCAAACCCGATCGCCGCCCCGGCCTTGTTGCCCAACTCTTCCCAGGCGGCAGCGGTGCGAGTGAGGAATAGCTCTTGCAGCCTGGCATGCAGGCGCTGGTTCACCTCCTGGTCACGGTTGCGCATGAGATCGAGCAGGTCCGGACCCCAGTGGGTGATGCCGGCCGCCCGCGCAAACCAGGTGAGGTGCCGGGGGCTGGACGTGTCGAACTGGACGTAGCGCCCGTCAGCACAGCGGTATGCACCGGCGCCTCGGCCATGGATCCCAGTCGCCGGCTGCAGCCCGCGGGAGTTTACATAGGCACCGGAGTGGCCAATCAGGGTAAACATGGCGTTGAACAGCGGCACCTCGACGCGCTGGCCTCGTCCCGAGCGCTGGCGGGCGATCAGGGCCATGACGATCCCGGTCGCGGCGAGGAAGCCGCCGAAGTTTGAGGCCAGGGGTACGGCCGAATAGGTAGGCCGCGATGCGTCCCATTCCGGGGGAGGCTCTCCGGCGCGCGGCTTGCAGTTCTCTGTGGCGGCATCAATGATGCCCTCCCAGGCCGCCAGCCCGGCGCGTGGATCATCGGCAGCGAAGCCGGGGATGGAGCAATAGATCAGGCGCGGGTGGCGCTCCGTCATCGCCTGCGCTCCGAGACCAAGACGATCCATGACGCCTGGACGGAAGTTCTCGATGACCACGTCGGCGCTGTCGACCAGACGTTGCGCTGTCGCGCGGTCGCTGGCCTTCTTCAAGTCAAGGGTAATACGCCGTTTGCCACGGTTAAAGAAAGCGTCAGCCGGTGTCTTCCAGCGTGGCCCTCCGGGCGGGTCGACGTGGATGACATCGGCGCCCTGGTCACTCAATATCACGGCGGCCAGCGGACCCGCAATGTAGTGACCGAAATCGATAACGCGCACACCGGCGAGTGCCCCGGTCATCTCCAGACCTCCTGATGAGCCAACTAACTCCAGAGTTCCTTACTTGCCAGGTGGGCGCCTTCGGCCAGGGCTTTTAACTTGGCCCAGACGATCTCCTCGTGGCCGACCCGCGAGCCGATGCCGCAGTCAGTGCCGGCTTGGACGTTCTCGCGTCCCACCAGCCTGGCGTATCGCACCAGGCGCTGCGCCACGAGTTCTGGATGCTCCACCAGGTCGGTGGCGTGTCCAATCACACCTGGCATGAGGAGCTTCCCCTCCGGGAGTTTCAGGTCTTCCCAGACGCGCCATTCATGCTCGTGGCGCACATTCGAAGCCTCGATGGAGTACGCCTGGGCCCTGACCTTGAGGACGATGTCGGCGATGTCGCGCAACGGAATATCGTGGACATGCGGTCGATGGCCGCTCCCCCAGCAGAAGTGCAGGCGCACGTTCTCTTCGGGCAGACCCGTGAGGGCGTGGTTGATCGCCTCGACCAGCATGTCGACGTACTTACGGTACTCGGGCATGGTCATATCTGGGAAGAACTGCCAGGAGGTCGCGAGCTCCGGCTCGTCAACCTGGAGGATGAGGCCGGCGTCGGTGACCGCCTTGTACTCCTCGCGCAGGGCCTCAGCGGTCCCGAAGAGGAAGGCCTCCTGGCTGGGGTAGTAGTCGTTGTCAGGCCCGGTGCTGACGCTACACGGACCGATGGCCGCGATGAAGCCCTCGACGTCCTTGCCCTGTATAGCCGCCTTGAGCGTCGCGATATCGGACTGGATGGCAGCT
>DASPZT010000050.1:0-2540 GCA_035636135.1 Candidatus Limnocylindria bacterium
CTGCCGATGGCCTTCATAAACACGGCCGACGTCAGGTCCTCCGCGTCAGCCCGGTTGCCGACGCGACTGTACAGGTACTGGTAGATGGCGGTGACATGGCTCTGATAGGCCCAGATGAGGTGCTCGGGGTCCACCCGTCCAGCCGCGGACGGGCGCCGGAGCGCGAGGATCCGCCGGCGGTCAGGGGACGGATCACCTTCGGTCACCTCTTCGGGCATTCCTTCCCTGTTTTGGTACGGGGGCTGGTTACGGCGCGTGAACGGCGGAATGGAATTCAAGTTCAGAACCCGCGGTTATCATGACAGGGGACTTGGTATGGGTGAAGATCGGCATTACGACGTCGTCATCGTCGGCGGCGGGCCGGCGGGGCTGACGGCTGCCCTCTACGCCGGACGGGCGCGGGTCAACACCGTGCTCCTGGAGCGGGGCGTACCGGGCGGCCAGCTGCTCAACACCGAGGCCATCGAGGACTACCCCGGGTTTGACCGGATCACGGGGGCCGAGCTGGCCCAGCGGATGGCGGACCAGGCCGTGAAGTTCGGCGTGGGCATCGAGGTCGCCAATGTGACCGCCATCCGCACCCAAGGCGACCACAAGGTGGTGGAAACGGACAACGGAACCTACCAGGCCGACTTCGTCATCCTCAGCGCGGGCGGTTCGCCCAAGCGGCTGGGCATCCCGGGGGAGACCGAATACCAGGGGCGCGGGGTTTCCCAGTGCGCCGTTTGCGACGGGGCGTTCTTCAAGAATGAGGAGGTCGCCGTCGTGGGCGGGGGGGACGCGGCGATCGAGGAGGGAACCTTCCTTACCCGGTACGCCAAGAATGTGTACATCATCCACCGGCGCCACGAGTTTCGGGCCCAGGCCATCCTGGTGGAGGCCGCCCGCAACAATCCCAAGATCGAGTTCATCATGGACACGGTGGTGGAGGAGATCAAGGGCAATGACCTGGGCGTCACCGAGATGGTGCTCAAGCACGCCGAATCGGGCGACCGGCGCTCGCTCAAGGTGGGAGCCGCCTTTATCTTCATCGGTTTCCTTCCCAACACGGAGTTCTTCAAGGAGCCTGACCACCTGGAGCATGACCAGCTCGGGTTCCTCATCACCGACAACGACATGCAGACCTCGGTCCCCGGCGTCTACGCCGTCGGCGACGTGCGGTCGCAGCTGACCCGGCAGATCACCACGGCGGTGGGCGACGCCACCACCGCGGCCATCCACGCCGTGAAGCAGCTGGAGACCAAGCAGCACCACCCCACCACCGTCCCGGTGGACGCGTGGGGCGAGGCCAAGAAGCTCGCCGGCGGCTAACCCGCGCACCGTTCTGCGGATCGCCAGCCTGGCCGGCCTCACCAGCGCCGCGCTGGCTCTTCGTCTCTGGAACATCGGGTTTGGGCTGCCGGCCATCTACCGGCCCGATGAGGACGTGGTGGTGGGCCGGGCCATGGGCATCCTCCACGGCACCGTGGATCCCCACTTCGCCAATTGGCCGCACGCACACTTCTATTTGAGCGCGGCCTGGCTCGCCGTGACCACGCCCCTGCGCGCGCTGGGCACCGAACCGGCGGTCGATTACCTGGCGGTGCGGGTGCTGACGGCCATCCTCGGCACCCTCACGGTGCTGGTGGTCTTCGAGATGGGGCGGCGGGCCTTCGACACCCGCGCCGGCGTCTTCGCGGCCACTGGCATGAGCGTGGCGTTTCTTAGTGTCCGCGACAGCCACTTCGCGACCATCGATGTCCCTCTCACCCTGGTCTGCAGCTTGACTCTGCTGGTGGTGCTGCGCCTGACCAAAACAGAAATCTCCCTCCCCACTTTCTCCCGCCCCCTACAAGGGGGAGAGCGGGGAGGGGGTGTATCTTCCCGCTTACGGGAGACGCCCTCTGCGGGGAGGCTGGGGTGGGGGTATTTCCTTCCCGGCGCGCTCCTTGGCCTGGCTACTGGCATCAAGTACACGGGGGCCTTCCTGGTGGCGTCCATCCTGGCCGGATCTCGGCGTCGCCTGGTGCCAATCCTGTTGATCGGCCTGGCCGTCTTCGTGCTCACCTCACCGTTTCTGGTGCTGGAGCCGGCAGTTTTCGCCCACGGGCTCAGTTCTATTACCCACCACCTCGCCCAGCCTGGCGCCGGCGAGATCGGCTGGATCCACCTGGTGCGGGTGGCGCTGTGGCAGGGCCTGGGTCCGGTCCTCTTCCTGCTGGCGCTGGCCGGCGCATTAGTGGCTCTGTGGCGACGAACGCGGGCTGATTGGATCCTCCTCAGCTTCGTCGTGATCACGTATGTCGTGCTGGGGGCGGGCTCATCCGTCTTCGTGCGTTATGCCGACCCGCTCCTGCCGCCTCTGCTAGTGCTCGCCGGGCGCGCGGTCAGCGATGTCCTGCGGGTGACGGTGCAGCGCCGGTTCGAAATCGCGACGGCCATCGCGGTGCTGGTGATTGGCGTCTCCTCGTTGCCGCACGACGTGACCTATGACCTGCTGATCGGCCGGACCGATACGCGAACGCAGGCCTTCGACTGGCTGGCCTCCCACACGCAGCCGG
>DASPZT010000051.1:0-11538 GCA_035636135.1 Candidatus Limnocylindria bacterium
TGTGAAGCTGTATGTTTCCCACTCCGACGATGAGGGCCGAACCTTCACGCCGGCGGTGCAAATCAGCTCGGCCGACCAGAACCTTGCCCAGGGATTCCGCGAGACCGGCCAGATGGCCGTGGCATCTGATGGCACGGTCGAGGCGTTCTGGACCGAGGACGAAGACTCCAAGCTCGGGATTCCGAGCCTGCAGGTCGTTGCCACATCAAAAGACGGTGGAGATACGTTCACCGCGCCAATAACGATCTCCCAGGTCGCCGACTATCCCTTAACCGGGACGCCGTTCGATGTGGTGGATCTGTTCAACCGGGTGCCGGGAATGAGCGCGCGGGTGGACTGCTTCCCGCACCCAGCGTCGGATCCGAGCAGCGCCAATGTCTATGTCGTCTGGTGCGACTTCAGCAATAACCATGGGGTGGTGAAGGCTGCGGTGTCGGCCGACGGTCTCAATTGGACGCTCCTCGGCACGATCGCGGATGTCGCGGGCCGGAACGCCTTCTTCCCCGAGGCCAGCGTGGCGCCGGATGGCCGGGTGAGCGTTACCTTCGACGCCCTCACGCAACCGCCGGCGGGCACCTTCATCTGGCAGACGGGCCAGCAGGTCTACGACAACTACTACGCCGAGACCGCTTCGGGTGGTGGATCCTTCGGTCCGCCGGTGCGCGTCAGCTCGGCGTCCTCGAATCCCGACGGCTCAAGCTATAACAACCTGAAGGAACAGTTCCTGGGCGACTACGTCGGCATCGTGTCAGGGCCGACGAGCGCGTTCCTGGTATGGACGGACTCACGGAACGCCGACCAGTGTGCGGCGGTGGACGAATACCGGCAGGCCGTCTACGCGGGGTCGAAGAGAGCCGTGGCTCCCAACCCCGACCTGGCCTGCAGCACGAACTTCGGCAACACCGACACGGTCGAGGCGACGGTCAGCTACTAGACGCGATCCCAGGCGGAGGGCCGGCGGTCGACGCCGGCCCTCGTGTCTGCGGGTAGGATGGCATTCTGAAACTTGGCCTCGCCCTCCCTTATGGGGGTCAGCTCTCGTTCCCCGAATCGCTGGAGCTCACCCAGCGGGCAGAGGCCGTTGGATTCGACTCGGTGTGGGTCCCGGAGGCCTGGGGCTTTGACGCGGTGTCGATGCTGGGAGCCCTGGCCGTCCACACGGAGCGGATCCGGCTGGGGACGGGGATCATCAACGTCTTCAGCCGCACGCCCGCGCTGATCGGGCAGACCGCGGCCACGCTGGACGCCCTCTCGGGCGGCCGGTTCATCCTCGGGCTGGGAACCAGCGGACACCAGGTGGTGACCGGCTGGCACGGCGTCCCTTTCGACCGCCCGCTGCAGCGCATCCGGGAGACCATCGCCATCGTGGACCAGGTCCTGGGTCGCCAGCCGGTCCGGTTCGAGGGTGAGGTCTTTCAACTGCCCCAGGGCCTCAAGCTGCTAGCGCACCCGGTTCGACCGCAAGTGCCGGTTTACCTGGCGACCATCACCCCCGCCGGGGTCAGGCTGACTGCCGAGCTGGCCGATGGATGGATGCCTATCCTCTACTCGCCGGAGCATGCCGATATCTTTCGAGCCGACTTGGAAGCTGGGCTGGCCCGCGGCGGCCGGGATCTATCGGCACTGGAGATCGCGCCCACCATGCCGGCGGTTGTCTCTGACGATCTGGCCCGGGCCCACGACGCGCTCCGGCCATGGGTGGCGCTGTACGTGGGTGGGATGGGATCGAAGGCTAAGAATTTCTATAACGAGACGGTGGGGCGGTACGGCTTCGAGGCCGAAGCAAGGGAAATCCAGGACCTGTACCTGAGCGGGAACAAGCGCAGCGCCATCGCCGCCGTGCCGGATGCGCTGGTCGACGCGGTGGCCCTGAGTGGGCCGCCGGCCCGAATTCGAGAGCGAATCCAGGCGTGCGCCCAGGCGGGCGCGACCCTGCTCATCGTGCACGTGGAGGCCGCCGACTCGCAGACGGGTCGCCTCCAGGCCCTGGAGGCGCTGGCCGCAGCAGCCTAACGTTTTCCTGGCGCGTGCAGGCCGGGCTTCGTCATGGCCGCGGGATCGAGCAGCCGGTCGAGCTCCTCAGGCGTGAGGCTGGTCCGCTGGCGCGCGATCTCGCGAATCGTCCGCCCGGTGTCCAGCGCCTCTTTGGCGATTTTGGCGGCGGCCTCATAGCCAATCGCCGGGGTGAGCGCGGTGGCCAGCATCAGGCCCTGTTCGACCAGCTGCGGGCCGCGGTCGGTGGCGGTCAGCCCGCTGATGCACTGGCGAGCCAGGTTCTCGGCCGACGCGGCCAGCAGGGCGATGGACTGCAGCAGGTTGTAGGCGGCCACCGGCATCATCAGGTTGAGCTCGAAGATGCTGCCGGCTTGCCCCGCCACCGCAATGGTGTGGTCGTCGCCCAGCACCTGGGCCACCACCATGGTGAGCGACTCGATGATGACCGGGTTCACCTTCCCCGGCATGATCGAACTGCCCGGCTGGACGGCGGGGATAGTCAGCTCGCCCAGTCCGGCCCGAGGACCCGATCCGAACCAACGAATGTCGTTGCCGATCTTCCACAGGCTGATGGCAACCGTCCGCAGCGCGCCGCTGGCAAAGACGACCGCATCGAGCGTCGCCTGCGCCTGGAAGTGGTTGTCGGTCTCCCGGACCGGGATGCCCGTACGGCGCGCCAGGTGGGCGGCGACCCGGCCGCCAAATTCCGGATGGGCATTGATTCCGGTGCCGACGGCCGTCCCGCCGAGTGGCAGCTCCATCAGCTCTTCCTGGGCCAGCTTGAGCCGGCGGATGGCACGTTCGACCTGGCCCGCGTAGCCGAGGAACTCCTGGCCCAGGCGGATCGGCGTGGCATCCTGGAGGTGCGTCCTTCCGGTCTTGACCACCGGCATGAACTCGTCGGCCTTCTTCTTGAGCTCGGTGCGCAGCAGGTCGAGGGCCGGCAGCAGCTCCTCCGCAATCGCCACCAGGGCTGCCAGCTGCATGGCCGTCGGGATGACATCGTTGCTGGACTGGCACAGGTTGACCTGGTCATTGGGATGCACCGGGGTCTTCCCGCCCAGGATTTCTTTGGCGCGGTAGGCCAGCACTTCGTTGACGTTGGTGTTGGTCGAAGTCCCGGACCCGGTTTGGAAGACGTCCACCACGAAGTCGGCATCAAACTGGCCGGCCTCCATCTCCTCAGCCGCCTTGATGATGGCGTTGGCGACGGCGGCGTCCAGCAGGCCGAGCTCGGCGTTCACGATGGCGGCGCTGCCCTTGATCTGGGCCAGGGCCCGGATGAAGCGCCGCGGTAGCCGCAGGTCGCTGATGGGGAAGTTGCGTCGCGCCCGCTCGGTGCTGGCTCCGTAGTGCGCCGACTTTGGGACCGGGAGCTCGCCCATCGAATCGCGTTCCATCCTGGTCCCCGAGTCTGGCATGCCGCCTCAGCTTAGCAAGGGAAGAATCGACCGTCGGCTCCGGCTCGGGTATTCTGTGCTTCGCTATGCCCGGGCCGCGCATCGTCTCCATCCAGCTCTGTACCGGCCATCGGGAGCCCATGCGGCTGGTCAGCACTGCGACCCTGCGCGCGGGGATCGGGATCGATGGCGACAAGCACGCGGTGGGATCGTCCAAGCGGCAGGTGTTGCTGGCAGACCAGGAGTGCCTGGATGAGGTCGAGGTCCCCCCGGGGACCATCAAGGAGAACCTGACCGTCGAAGGCCTGAACGTCATGAGCCTCGAGCCGGGGACCCGGCTGCGCATCGGTGACGCCCTCCTCGAGATCACCTCGGTCTGCGAGCCGTGCTTTCGGATGGACGAGATCCGGTTCGGCCTGCGTGCCGAGCTCGAAGGCCGACGCGGCATGAACAGCACGGTGATCCTGGGCGGCACCATCGCGGTGGGCGACGAGATCCTGATCGAAGAACGGGCCGAAGCCGCGAGTTGATCCGGGCCGTCGACCTGCACGTCCACCTGCCCCTCCGGGAGTGGCTGGACGGGAGCCTGGGTCCGTACCGAGCCAACGCCGAGCGCTACTTTCGGGCCAGCGTGCAGGAGAAGACCGTCGATGAGTTGGCGGTTGAATACGCCCAGGACGGGGTCTTCGCCATCCTGCTGGCTTGGGACGCGGAGACGGCCACCCACCGGCCGCCGCTCCGCAACGACCTGGTGGCCGAGATTGTGCGCCGGCACCCGAAACGATTCGCCTTCTTTGCCAGCGTCGATCCCTGGAAGGGTCCGGCGGCCATCATCGAGCTGGAGCGGGCGGTCAAGGAGCTAGGGGCGATCGGGGCCAAGTTCCATCCCTCGCTCCAGGACTTCTATCCGAGCGACGAGCGCCACTTCCCGCTCTGGGAAAAGGCAGCCGAGCTGGGCGTCCCCTGCCTGTTCCACACCGGGACCAGCGGCATCGGCGCGGGGGCGCCCGGCGGCCAGGGCATCAAGCTGGACCCGGCGCGCCCCATCCACCTCGACATCGTGGCGGCGCGGTTTCCGCAGCTGCAGGTGATCGCCGCCCACTTCGGCTGGCCGTGGCACCTGGAGCTGATCGCCATGGCCCTGCACAAGCGGAACGTGTTCCTCGAACTGTCGGGCTGGTCCCCCCGCTACTACCCGCCAGAGCTGGTGCGCGAGATTGGCGGTCGCCTGCAGGACCAAACCCTGTTCGGCAGCGACTATCCCTTCCTCAAGCCGGCGCGGGTGCTGGACGAGCTCGACCGCCTCGACCTCAAGGCCGAGGCCAGGATCAAGATCGTTCGGGAGAACGCCCAGAAGCTGCTTCGTCTGGAACTGACTTAACTGACTTAGCCTGCCCTTCCCAGCAGGTGACGCCCTGGGGGCCGACCAGGGCGCCGTGCGGCGTCCCCGCCGGGAGCTCGATCCGATCGCCGGGGCCCATGGTCACCGGCTGGTTGCCTTGCGGGGTGAAGGCGATCGAGCCGGCCGTCACGTACAGGATCTTTCGGTAAGGGTGCGCGTGCACGGCGTACTGGGCGCCCGGGCCGTTGCTCCACGAGTAGCAATGGTCGGCTTCGTTTCTCAGCCGGGTGATCACCCAACTGGGGGAAGGGTCCCCCAGCTGGCGGTTGCTGCGGGCCGTCAAAAGCCGCTTCGCTCCATCTGTTTGACGGCCCGCACCGGCACTGCGTGGATCGCACTGCCTGCCCGCCGCTCCCCCTCCGGCCGAAAGGCCGGGCGGCCTCTGGCCGCCGTACCACCCATCGATTGCATAGCTTGCCAGGATAATGGCGAGGAATGAGGGGATCGGCCTACGCCCGCTACGTCCTGGGGGTCATGGTGGCGATCAACTTCCTCAATGCAGTGGACCGCTACATCCTGCCGGCGGTCCTGTCTAGCATCAAGGCTGAATTCCACCTCTCCGACTTCCAAAGCGGGCTGCTGGGGACGGCCTTCCTCATTGTCTACGCGCTGACCGTGATCCCCTTTGGCCTGTGGGCGGACGTGGGCGTCCGGCGCACCGTGATCGGAGTAGGGGTCGCCATCTGGAGCATCGCCACCCTCTTCACTGGACTGGCCCGCAACTACGCCCAGCTGTTCGCCGCCCGGGCGGTGCTCGGCGTGGGCGAGGCCGGCTATTTCCCGGCGGGGACATCCCTGCTGGCCGACTACTTTCCCAAGGCGACTCGGGGCCGGGCGATGTCGATCTGGAACGCGGGTGCGGCGCTGGGCATCGCGGTGGGGTTCGCCGGCGGGGGCGTGATCGCCAGCCTCTACGGGTGGCGAGTGGCCTACTACCTGACCGCGGTGCCCGGCCTGATCTGCGCCATCCTGGCCTTCCGGCTACGCGAGCCGCGGCGCGGCGCAGCCGAGGCAACCGGCCGGCCGGTGGAGCAGGTACGGGACGTGAGCTGGGCACGCCTTCGCGGCCTGCTCCGCATCCCCACCTTGCGGGCCTCCATCGTGGCCGAAACCCTCCTGTACTTCGTCATCGGCGGCTTGGGCATCTGGCTCCCCACCTTCCTCCAGCGTCGCTTCGGCATGGGCGTGGGGAGCGCGGCCGTGTTCGCCGGCGGCGTGCTGGTCGTCGGCGCCCTGGTGGGTACCCTGGCCGGGGGCTGGATCGGCGACCGGCTGAACGCCCGCGATCCGCGCGGCAACCTGCTGGTCTGTATCGGCGGGTTCGCGGCTGGCGGGGTGCTGGTGGTGGCCGCCCTGGCGGCGCCGTCTCTGGCCCTCTTTGTCCCGGCCTTTCTGCTGGGGGCCGTGGCGCTGTACCTCTACAACGGCCCGATGACGGCCCTGCGCCAGAATATCGTGCTGCCCACGCTACGGGCCAGCGCCATCATGCTGGGCCTCTTCATCGCCCATTTCCTGGGCGACGCTATCTCGCCCACGGTGATCGGGCTCCTATCGGACAGGCTGGGAAGCCTGCGCCTGGCGCTGCTGATCGTGTCGCCGACGTTTCTGTTCGTGGCCGCCCTGGTGGCCGCCACCGGCCTGCCGACCGTCGCCGCCGACACGGCGAGCATGGAGACGGAGTGGGCGGCCCGATCTCAGACCGCGGTCGGATAATAGTCGGATGCCCGAAGCCAAGCCGAAAGGTCGCGCCAGTCGCGAGGTGTCCGCCGGCGGCGTGGTTTACCGCCGCACGCCGGCCGGCCCCGAGTTCTTGCTGATCCGGGCCAACGGGCGCTGGGCGTTCCCCAAAGGCAACCTCGAGAAGGGCGAAACGCCCGAGACAGCAGCCGTGCGGGAGATCGCCGAGGAGACCGGCCTGCCGTCCGCCAGCTTGCGGATCGTGCGTGCCCTGCCACCCATCGAGTACGCCTTCCAGTGGCAGGGCAAGCTGGTGTTCAAGACCGTCCACAACCTCCTGGTAGAGGCCCGCGCCGACGCCCCGCTCAGCCCCCAGTTCTCCGAAATCGAGGAAGTGCGCTGGTTCGGCCCCGAGGAGGCTCGCCGCACGCTCAGCTTTAAGAACTCCCGCGAGACCCTGGACGCCGCCATCGCCGCTGCGGCGGTTCAGGCTCTGACATCGTGACCTCGGTTCTCCTCACCCTGCACCAGGGGTTGTTTCGGGCAGGGGTGCTGATCACGCTGGTCGTGGCGGGCTGGGGCCTGCTGACCTGGTTTCGCAAACAGCCGGCCAGTGGCGGGTACCGCTCCACCCTGGTGCTGACGGAGGTGCTCTTCGTGCTGCAGGCGCTGGTCGGGATCGGCCTCTACCTCAGCGGCCGCCGGCCGCACGACACCCTGCACCTGCTGTACGGCGTGCTGCTGATTGTGACCCTGCCCATCGCCGCCAGCTATACCAGCAGCCACGACAAGCGGCGGGAGGCGCTCGTCTTCGGGATCGCCGGCCTGTTCATGACCGGCCTGGCGATCAGGGCGCTCACCACCGCCTAGCCAGACCGATCTCCCCCTTGCCTTGCGGGGGAGCCACTGTTGTCAGGGTCGCGGGATTTCCCGCGTGGGCAGGGCTGGGGGGGCGTCTCGCCTTAGCTCAGTTGGCTAGTACGCCCGCTCCTTGCCGAAGAAGATCAGGCTAAAGAGGGCGACGACGCCGAACACCGTGAACCCCAGGAAGAAGGCCATGCTGAGGACCTGCCGACTTCGGATCAGCCTAATCCCGAGCGCCAGGCTGACGGCGGCGAGGACGAGGAAGCCGGCGATGGCGAAAGCCCCAAGGGTATCGGCGTTCATCTGGGAGGTCATCCTAGCGGGTCTCATTGCCAAAAGGAAAGGAGAGGGGCCGATGCCCCTCTCCCGTACCGCTCGATCCGACCGGCAGGCTTTGGGCGGATGGAAACGCTTCCTCCCGAAGCTGCTGCCAGGGTCAGGACCCTAGCGGCTCTTCCGAGTCGACTTCTTGGCCTTCTTGGTGGCCTTCTTACGTGTCGCCATGCGTCACCTCCTTATCGCGTGAGCGGCGAAACCGCGACGCACTGCGATGTGCGTGCATGGAGATAACGACTCGCATCAGGTGAACTTGCAGAAAAAGTCTGCTGCGCGCTTACAGGAGCGAGAGCTGCTGCGGTTGGCGCAGCGGCGCGGCGCGCACGCCGCGTCGGCGGAGGTGGAGCGCGAGCTCGTCGTCGAAGCCGAGCACCGTGTACGTCATCGTTGCACCCACGTGTTCTGCGTAACAGCAGAGTTCGTCGAAGTCCGCGTGATCAGACAGGGGGAAGACCGCATCGACACCGCGCCGCTGGCGGCAGCTGGGGTCCATGGCCCATCCGGTGAGCATGGCGGTCCGCACCGCGCCGATCGAGGACGGCAGATCGGCCGTCCGTGACGTCGGCGGCATGATCAGCACCGAGTCGGGCGAGGTCCCGTCGCCCATCCTGACGTACGGAGGGAACACCTGGCCGCACTCGCGATACACCTCCGTTACACCGAACAGGGTTGGGTGCAGGGCGATGGCAAATCCTTCGGTCCACAGGGCCGACAGGATCTCCTGGCCTTTGCCGAGCGCGTAGCCGAACAGGACGGGCGTGGCGCCGTCCGCCAGCGTCCGGCGGCACCAGCGGGTGACCGCGTCGACGACTTCGGCGGAGTCCGGGAACCGGTAACGGGGCCGGCCGAAGGTGCTCTCCAGCACCAGCACGTCCGCCGGCACGGGCTCGGCCGGCTGGGCCGTCAGCCCGGTCCTGGTCTTCAGGTCGCCGGTGTAGAGCAGTCGGCCGAAGTCCGTTTCGATGAGGGTCTGGGCGCTGCCCAGCACGTGGCCCGCCGGCCAAAGGCTCAACCAGGCCCCGCCGACATCGACCCGCTCGCGATAGGGCAGGGCCTGCAGCCGGCCGGTCATGGCCCGGCGGTGAGTCACCAATCGCTGCGTTTCCGCCGTGCAATAGGCAAAGGCGTGATTGGCGACGTGATCGCTATGGGCGTGGCTGATGACCGCCCGCGGCCGAACCTGGGTCGGATCGAGCCAGAGGCCATAGGTGGGAAGGTGGATCCCCTGGTCCCAGAGGAGGGGGACCTGCGCGGCGGTCAAATCGAGCCGGTTTTGGAGTCGAACAGCTCTTGCCGCAGGGCGCAATGCATGCAGTATCGATGCCCCGGCGGGCCGGCGAACATGCCGGTCCGACCGCAGTCGGGGCAGGTCTCGCGCGGCTCGACCATGGTGGGGCCGACCGCCACCGCGATGGCTTCCGCGTCGGCCGTGGGCGGTCCAGGGTCCGGCCCGGGCAAGGTGATGACTGCGGCCTGAGGAGCGGGCGCTGCCCCGGAAGTCGCCCCCTGCGCATCGGATTGCTGGGGCCGAAGGAGCCGGGTCAGCCAGCGGAGCACTCGGGGCACACGGTAGACCACCCTCGGCCGCCTGTCAAATTTCGGCTGGCCAGCACCACTCCCCTGTATTCAGGAGATGAGTGCCAGCTGGGTAGGTTGGACTGGTTGGATCCGAGGCGGCCGGGGCTGGCTGCCTACCTGATGGCGGTCTCGCAACCGGCCCACCTGCTCCTGCACGGCGGTCCTGTAGCGGGCCGGCACATAGGCGCCTGGGAACAGATGGTCATAACTGGGACGGAGGTGCGGGTACTCGCGATCCAGGAATGCGAGGAAGTACTCACGGGTGCCCGGTTTCAGGTAGACGGGGTTTGCCCAGACGAACCCAGCCCCGGCTTCGGCCGCGGCGGCGACGGTGGCTTCGAGCTGAGCCGGCGCATCGCTGATGCCCGGGAGGATGGGCGCCATCCCCACTCCGGCCGTAATGCCGGCGGCGACCAGCTCGCGCAACGCGCGCAGGCGCTGTCGGGGCGGCGGGGTCCCGGGTTCGGTGAGCCGCCACACGTCCTCGTCGACGGTGGGGACGCTGAAGCAGACCGTGGTCTCGGTGCGGGCGGCGAGCTCAGCCAGGACATCGGCGTCGCGGATGACCATCGTCCCTTTGGTGATCAGGCCCACCGGCGTCCACGAGTCGCGGAAGGCTTCGAGGCATCGGCGCGTCAGACGGTATCGTCCCTCGATGGGTTGGTACGGGTCAGTGGCGGTCCCCAAGGCGACCCGCTCGTGGCGCCACGAAGGCCGCGACAATTCCTGGCGGAGGAGCTGGGGCAGGTTGACCTTGACGGCGATGTCGGTGGAGAATCCCTCCCCGGGGTCGCGGTCGGCCAGCTTAGCGTGGGCCCGCGCGAAGCAATAGACGCAGCTGTGGACGCAGCCCTGATAGGGATTCAGCGACCAGCCAAACCCCATCCCGGTGACCCGGTTGAGGGCGCTCTTGACCAGCACTTCACGATACTGGGGGCGGACCATGGAAGGCCCATGATAGAACATTTGTTCGCACGCGCCGCCCCTCCTCTATTAATGATGTGCCTGGCGGGCTGCGCCAGTTCGGCGCCCAGCGCTGATCCGCGCGGCCAGCCGCCCGGTCCGTTGCGCCTGCACGCCGAGGAGGCGCCGCCCACCCCCACGGCGCGCGCGGTTCCGGAACTGGTGGCCACCCCCGCGCCGGTGCAGTCCGTCTTCACCATCTCGATGCCGGTCTACCGGCAGGTGATGAACCTGGATTGCGAAGCGGCTGCCCTCCAGATGGCCCTGGCCAGCCTGGGGCACCCGTACTCGCAGGCCGCGCTCTTTGCCGAGGAGAACGCCGACCCGCGCCTCCCGGTCATGAATCCGGACAGGAGTGTCAAGCATTGGGGGAACCCCTACGTGGGGTTCGTGGGCAACGTCAACGGCAGCGACCTGGCACCCACGGGCTATGGCGTGTATTACCCGGTCATCCTCGCGGTAGCCCGCTCGCACGGAGCGGCCGACGCCACCGGCGGCGAGGGGCTGTCGCCGGACGGCGTGTACGCGGCGCTCAAAGCCGGGCGCCCGGTAATGGTCTGGGTGGAAACGGGATGGGAGCGGGTAGGCTATCCGCTGATCGGGACCTGGATTGCCTGGGACGGCCGGTCGATCCACTATTCGCTGATCGAGCACACGGTCACCCTGAGCGGCGTTTCCGACAGCCAGGTGCGGGTCAACGACCCGTGGCATGCCGGCAGCCAGTACTGGATCAGCAAAGCCTTGTTCGAGACGTCGTGGCGCGACTTCAACAACATGGGGGTCATCTTCTGAGCGAGCGTAAGCTCCCGAGTCGGAGATCCACGGCGACTCATCGGCCCGGGCGGCCGGTCGGCTGGCGGACGTGCTAAATCGCGATAAAGACGGTATCCCCGCTGACTATCTTCGTGTACTCGCCGCTCACACCGCTCTCGAGAACGAGGGTCGTCGACAGTCCCGGGAAGGCTCATCGCCAGGATGTCAAGGTCCTCGAAGCCTGCTCCTGGCCCACGGCCGTAACTCTTGCCGTGACGGGCACGCCGCGCGTAATGGGTCCTGCTGGCGGGCCAAACGAGTTGGCCACTGCCAACACGGTGATGCCGCCGATTGGGCTTGTTCTCAAGCGACCGCCACTACTGGTGGCGGCCAGATGGAAGCGCACCCGGCGGTCGGCAACCTGACCACCGCCTCACAACCGGTAAATTCTCTTGACGGCACACTTAATTTCGCTTAGGGTGAACTCGCTCGGAGGGGCCCCGAGCGTTCAGTAGGGTCGGGTATTCCGTCTAGGAGGAAAGCCATGACAGACCCGAAGATCACCAGACG
>DASPZT010000052.1:0-2097 GCA_035636135.1 Candidatus Limnocylindria bacterium
AACGGGCGGCTGATCGATGACTTCGGATTTGGTGGAGGCTTCAACCTCGCCTATACCGACTACCTGCTCTGGCACTCGACGGGTTACACCTACGAGGTCAAGGCGCTTGACTCGGGCGGTGGCGTCGTCAGCGACCAGACAGCCGGAGTAACTACACCGGCGCAGGCGGGGTCCTTCCCGCGCCTCTACTCGGCCACCAGCTTCTGGAACGTGCCGATCGCGGCCGGTCCGGCCATCGATCCCAACTCCGCTGCGATGGTGTCGAAGGCGCTCGTCCCATACGCCGGCTCGGGGAACTTCGCGAACTCCGATGCGTGGGGCAAACCGATCGCCTATGCGAACGGTGTCTCCCGTCAATACTCAATCGATGGCATCCCGTTCCGGGTTCCCAGTTATTCGAGGGCCGACACCGGTTCGGATGCTCACATGATCGTCATTGACGCGTCGACTGGCAGCGAGATGGATATGTGGCAGGCTGTTTTCAACGGCTCAGCCTGGTCGGCGTCGTGGGCGGGAACATCGAGCAGCCTCGGCTGGGGCGCCATGTGCCCTCTGGGTCAGCGCTGCCCGGCTGCTGATGCCGCTGGCTTCGCCCTCGCTGGTGGTGTCATCCGCCCGGAGGAAATCGCCCAGGGCCACATCGACCATGCCCTCTTCATCACGACGCCGTACACCCGCAGCGGGTATATCGCGTGCCCGGCGACGCACACCGACGGGGTCTACAACGATATCGCCGCGCTTCCCGAGGGAGCCCGGATCCAGCTGGACCCCGCCTTCAATGTCGAGGCGCAAGCCTGGCCCCGCTGGGAAAAGACCATCGCCCATGCGCTGCAGACCTACGGCGCCTACGTGGGCGATACCGGCGGCTCGGTGGCCATCTTCGGCGAAGCCAATATCGACCGCGGCTACGATGCCTGGTCCCTGGCCGGCGTGCCGGCTGGAACCGGCTACCTCAATAGTCTCCCCTGGGGCAGCTTCCGCGTCCTCCAGCTCCAGGCCTGCTAGATCGCGGCGACACGGCCGGTCGGGCGGGCGGCAACCAGGTGGCGGCAACCCTGGTGTCGCCCGGCCACCGTCACGGGAATGAGAAGATGAGGCCCGGATCTCATGCCCCTGGCCCAGATGGTCGCCTCCCGGCGCCGTGTCCTCGGAACGGTCACGGCCCTCGTCCTCGCCGGCACGGCGGTGGGCTCCGGTCCTCGGCCCAGCCATCCTGGACCGAATGGCGTGACCGCGATCGCCGCCCTGCCCGGTCCAAGCGACCAAGCGCCCAGCGACCCTCCGGTTGCCTCTAGGACCCCCTCCGCTAGCGCCTCCGCTAGCGCCTCCGCCAGCCCGCCGGCGCGACCGGGGGCCGCGGCCCCGGCCGCACCCACGCTGGTGGCGATGGGTCGTGACGCCTGGTCGGTGATGCTGCGGATCACCGTCCCCGTCGGTGTCGCGGATCTCCAGGTCCTGCGGGACGGCCGCCTGCTCGACGACGTTCCGGCGCCAGCGGGAATTCTTACCTACACCGACTACTTGTTGTGGCCGTCGAGCGCCTACAGCTACGAGGTCCGCTGGCTGAGCAGCCAGGGAGCGTCAATCAGTGACCAGCGCGTCGGCGTCGCAACCCCAGCGGCGGCCGGACCATTCCCGCGGTTGTATGGGGGGACCAGTTTCTGGAACAGTCGCATCGCCCCGAACGCCCCCATCGACCCGAATTCGGCCGCCATGATCGCTAAGGCGCTGGTTCCTTACGGCCCGGACGCGAACCTCGCGAACTCGGCTGACTGGGGCAAGCCCCTCGCGTACGCCAATGCGGTCAGCCGAAGCTACGACATCGGCTGCTCGAAGTACGGCTGCGACACCGCGGTGAGCTTTCGACTCCCAAGCTACGCCACACCGAACCTGGGTTCGGATCATCACCTGGCGGTGATCGACGCCTCCACCGGCGGCGAGCTCGACATGTGGTTGAGTGCGCCGGGAGGCGGCACCTGGTCGGCCGGCAGCCGCTACACGACGGCGGCGAACGGCTGGGGGGCCATCTGTGAGCAAGGGCAGCACTGCGGCGGTGCCGACGCCGCCGGCTTCGCCCTCATGGGAGGCGTCATCCTC
>DASPZT010000053.1:0-4243 GCA_035636135.1 Candidatus Limnocylindria bacterium
TCGACCTGGGGGAACCGGTGCCCGCCAGCCGCACCGTGTCATCGGTGGCGGAGGCGCACGCCTTCGCCGAGCAGAACGGACTCCCGGTGGTGATCCGCCCCGCCTTCACCCTGGGCGGCACCGGTGGCGGCATGGCCCACACCCCGCTGGAGCTGGACGTCATCGTGCAGGAAGGCCTGGATGCCAGTCCCATCCGCCAGGCGCTGGTGGAGCACTCCGTCGCCGGCTGGAAAGAGATCGAGTACGAGGTCATGCGGGACGCGGCCGATACCTGTATTGCGGTCTGCAACATGGAAAACCTCGACCCCATGGGCGTGCATACCGGCGACAGCATCGTGGTCGCGCCCAGCCAGACCCTTTCCGATCGGCAGGTGCAGATGCTCCGGTCGGCATCGTTGCGCATCATCCGGGCGCTGGAAATCGAAGGCGGGTGTAATGTGCAGTTCGCGCTCGACCCGGCCTCCGACGCGTACTACGTGATCGAGGTCAATCCCCGCGTCAGCCGGTCCTCGGCCCTGGCCTCCAAGGCCACCGGTTATCCCATTGCCCGGGTGGCGGCCCGGATCGCGGTGGGCCGCTTGCTGCACGAGATCCCCAACGCGGTCACCGGCCGCACCTCCGCCGCGTTCGAACCCGCCCTCGACTACTGCGTGGTCAAGGTGCCTCGCTGGCCATTCGACAAGTTCCCCGCCGCCGACCGGACCGTCGGGACCCAGATGAAGTCGACCGGGGAGGTGATGGCCATCGAGCGCACCTTCGAGGCGGCCCTGGTCAAGGCCGTGCGGGCGCTCGAGCAGCGCGTTCCCGATGCGACCGAGCTGCGCGGCCGGCCGGACCTGCTGCATCAGCCGAACGACCGCCGGTTGCCGGCCGCCTTCCAGGCGTTGCGCGACGGGACCACCGTCGGGGAGGTCGCCGCCGCCACCGGCTATGAAGCCTGGTTCGTGGCCCGGATGGCCGAAGTGGTCGGCATGGAAGCGGCCGTGCGCGATGGGACGCTGAGTGCCGACCGCTATCGATCCGCCAAGCGGACCGGCCTGACCGATGAGGCCATCGCCGCCGCGCGCGGCATCGACCCGGCCCAGCTGCGACCGCTGGCGGGGGGCTGCCCGCCGGCCTACCGGCAGGTCGACACCTGTGCCGCCGAGTTCGAGGCCGCCACGCCCTACTACTACGCCACGTACGAGGACGAGGACGAAGTCGTGCGCACCGGGCCCGACCCGGTGGTCGTCATCGGGTCCGGTCCGATCCGCATCGGCCAGGGGATCGAGTTCGACTACTGCAGCGTGCACGCGTCGAGCGCGGTCCAGGAGGCCGGCCTGGCCAGCGTGATGATCAACAGCAACCCGGAGACGGTCAGCACCGACTTCGACGCCAGCACCCGGCTGTACTTCGAGCCGCTCGACGTGGAGGGGGTCCTTCGCGTGCTCGACCGGGAGCGGCCCCGCGGAGTGCTGGTGCAGTTCGGGGGCCAGACCGGCATCAACCTGGCCGATGCCATCGCCGCCCACGGGGTTCCCATCCTCGGATCGTCGGTGGAGACCATCGACCTGGCCGAGGACCGCCGTCGCTGCCAGGCGATCCTGGACCGGCTTGGGATTCCGCAGCCTGCCGGCGGCTCGGCCGCGTCCGCCGCCGAGGCCCTCGCCGTCGCGGAACGGATCGGCTATCCGGTCGTGGTGCGGCCGTCCTACGTCCTGGGCGGCCGCGCGATGGAGATCGTGCACACGTCCGAGGACCTGCGCCGCTACGTCGATGCGGCGCTGGCGCTGGGCCCGCGAGGCGCCATCCTGGTGGACCGGTACACGCTGGGTCGGGAGCTCGACGTAGACGCCATCGCCGACGGGGAGACGGTGGTGATTCCGGGAATCCTACAGCACGTCGAGCGGGCGGGCGTGCACTCGGGCGACTCGTTCGCCGTCTATCCGCCACTGGACCTGACGGCGGAGGAGATCCAGCGGGTCACCGCCCAGACCATCGCCATCGCCCGCGCCTTGAACGTGGTGGGGCTGGTCAACATCCAATTCGTCATCCAGCAGGGAACGGCGTATGTGCTGGAAGTCAACCCGCGGGCCAGCCGCACCGTCCCCTTCCTCAGCAAGGTCACGGGCGTGCCGATGGTGATGCTGGGCACGGCCGCGGCGCTCGGCCGCCGTCTTCCGGAGCTGGGATACCAGACTGGCCTGATGCCTGACCGGCCGTTGCATGCGGTGAAGGCGCCCGTCTTTTCCATGGCCAAGCTTCGGAAGGTGGACGCGGTGCTCGGGCCGGAAATGAAGTCCACCGGCGAGGCCATGGGGATCGCGTTTGACCTGCCCCAGGCGCAGTACAAGGCATTCCTGGCGACCATGCAGGACCTGCCCCCCGACGGTGCCGCGCTCTGCTCCATCGCCGACGCCGACAAGGAGGAGGCGCTGCCCATCCTGGCCGCCCTGCACCGGTTGGGCCTGCGGCTGTTCGTGACCGAAGGGACTGCTCGCTTGTGCCAGCGCGCCGGCTTGCCGGCCACCCGGGTGGACAAGCTGCGCCAGGGCCACCCCAACGTGGTCGACGTGATCCGCGACGGGGCGGTCCACCTGGTCGTCAACACTGTCTCCCCGGCCAGCGGTGACGATGGAACGACCGTGCCCCTCCGGGACGGATTCGAAATCCGTCGGGCGTCGGTGGAGCGGCGGATCCCCTGCCTGACCTCGCTGGATACCGCGCGATCCCTGGTCGAAGCGCTGGAGCGAACCCGCGGCCGCGCCGGCTGGACGGTGGCGGCCATCAGTGACTACGTGGCCGGCCTGGTCGAGGTGGCGCGATGATCGCGACCTTGCAGGCTGCCCGCGTGCTGGAACGCAGCACGCCCATGGCGGGCGGCGTCGAGCTGATTTGCGCGACGCCGCTAGCGGCCGATGTCCATCCGGGCCAGTTCTTCCAGGTGGCGGTGGAGAGCCCGGGGGCCCTGCTGCGCCGGCCCTACAGTGCCGCCTGGACCGACCCCGCCCGCGGCCTGGTGGGGTTCGTCTTCAACGTCGTCGGGGCCGGCAGCGACTGGCTGGCGGCGCGAAACGCCGGCGACCGGATCGATTTGCTGGGCCCTCTGGGCCGCGGCTTCGCCATCGACGGCGGCCGACCCGCCGTCTGTGTGGCGGGCGGACTGGGCATCGCGGTCTTGATCGGCCTCAGCAAGGCGCTCACCGGACGCGGGCGGTCGACCACTATCTTGTACGGCGCCCGATCGGCCGATCAGCTGCTCCCCGCCGCCCGCTTCCCAAAGACGCGGATGCAGCTCGCGACCGACGATGGCTCAGCGGGCCATCATGGCCGGGTCACGGCGTTGCTGTCCGACGCCATCGTGGGCGACGCGGACATCTTTGCCTGCGGGCCCACCCCTATGCTGGTGGGGCTGGTCCGCTGGGCGCAAGCGGCCGGGGTTCCGTTGGCGCGCATCCAGGTCGCGCACGAGACACCCATGGGGTGCGGCGTCGGCACCTGCCTTGGCTGTGCGCTGCCTCGGGCGGGTGGGGGATACAGGCTGACCTGCCAGGACGGGCCGTGCATTTCGGCGGACCTGGTGGAATGGACCCGGGTGGTGGATGCTTTTCATGGATGAGATCGACCTGGGCGTCGACCTGGGCCGCGGACTGCGGCTGCGCTCCCCGGTGATGGCGGCCTCGGGCACCTTTGCCTATGGCTTTGACGCGCCGGCGGTCGACCGGGCCGCGCTGGGCGCGGTGGTGACCAAAGGCACCACGCTGCGGCCTCGCCATGGCAACCCGCCGGTGCGGATTGCGGAGACGCCGTCCGGGATGCTGAATGCCATCGGCCTGCAGAACCCCGGCGTCGATCACGTGGTCCAGGCGTTCGCGCCAATCTGGGCGCGATGGGACCTGCCGGTCATCGTCAACGTGGCCGGCGATGCGGTTGAGGATTACGTCGCCATTGCGCGAAGTCTGGATGGCGTGCCTGGCATCGCTGGGCTGGAGCTCAATATCTCCTGCCCCAACGTGGAGGCCGGCCTGCAGTTCGGCGTCGACGCCCGGCTGGCGGGGCGATTGACGCAGGCGGTCCGCCAAGCGACCTCGCTACCGCTGATGGTCAAGCTCACTCCCAATGTCACGGACCTAGTGACTATTGCGCGAGCCATCGCCGATGCCGGCGCCGATAGCCTGTCGGCCATTAACACCCTGGTGGGCATGAAGATCGACGTGAGGCACCGTCGCCTGGTTCTGGAGAACCAGGTGGGCGGCCTGAGCGG
>DASPZT010000054.1:0-7817 GCA_035636135.1 Candidatus Limnocylindria bacterium
CGCTCCAGCCCGGTGACGTCGTGAATCGGCATCCCAATCTTGCCGCCCAGGCCGCGCAGGTACTCGTACCCCAGAAACAGGATGAGGAACGGGATCCAGTCGGTGAGGAACAGGCGCGTCCGGCCCAGGACCAGGGCGGCAATCAGCATCAGCAGCAGAAGGCGCTCCGGTGAGACGGAGAGGTGCAGGACGAAGACCATGAACAGGGTGACCGCGGCCAGGTAGGCGCCAGCCAGGAGGGGGAGGACATAGGCTGGGCGGCGGGCTGGCGGTGCCGGCACCGGCCCATTATCTAAGCCCGGATCCACCGATCGGACGCCGCAGATTGGGATGCGGGGCGTGACGAGCCGAAGGAGGCGACGAGCACGTGAAGGAGCGCATCCGTTGATGCGTGACTGAACGCGCGCAGAAGATGACGCCCGGAGCCCGGGGCCGTCGGACGAACGAAGCAGATTGGGATGCGGGGCGAGCCGAGCCGCAGGAGGCGACGAGCACGCGAGCGAGCGCATCCGTCGATGCGTGACCGAGTGCGCGCAGGAGACGACGCCCGGATCGGCCGCAGCCGCGCCCAAGATGCGAGTTTGTTCCGGCGGCCTCGGGCTCAGGCCGCATCCGCGCCCAAGATGCCAGTTCGACTCGGTGGATTCGGGCTGAGGACTCTCGCCGGAGCCCTTTTTGAGAGGGCGCTGAGAACTTCAGCAAAGCGACCGGAAACCGCGCGCCGCGCCGTTATATTGAGCTGGAATGGCCGAGGCCAGCGCATCCCAGGATCCGGCGCAGGCGCCCCGGGTGCTGGTGGTTGACGACGAGCGCAGCATCGTCGATTTCATCCGCCTTGGCCTGCAGTACGAGGGATTCTCGGTCCAGACGGCCCCCGATGGCCAGGCGGCCCTGCGGCTGATCAGCGAGTTCAAGCCGCACGTCGTGGTGCTGGACATCATGATGCCCAAGCTGGACGGGCTGCAGGTGGCCGAGGCCATCCGCGGCAACAAGGACACCGGCGTCATCATCCTGTCCGCCAAGGACGAGGTCCAGGACCGGATCAAGGGACTGGACGTGGGCGCCGACGATTACCTGGTCAAGCCCTTCGACTTCGGCGAGCTGCTGGCTCGCATCCGGGCGGTGATGCGCCGGCGCAACCCGACCGCGGAGCCCGTGCTCCGCGTCCAGGACGTGACCCTGGATGAGACCACCCGGGAAGTCCGCCGCGACGGGCGGCTGATCGAGCTGTCGGCGCGCGAGTTCGACCTGCTCCGGCTGCTGATGATGCATCCCAACCAGGTGCTCCCCCGCGAACGCATCCTGGACCAGGTGTGGGGCTACAACTTCTTCGGCGACGCCAACAACGTTGAGGTCTACATCCGCTACCTCCGCCAGAAACTCAAAGACGAGCCGCACCAGCTGATCCAGACCGTGCGCGGGGTCGGGTACCGCATCAAGGGTTGATGCCGGCCGCCCGGGCGGCCTGACCCCATGTTCCGAGTCCACTCCCTCCGCTGGCGGCTCACCGCCTTCTACCTCGGCATGCTGTCCATCCTGGTCATCCTGCTGGGCACGGCGCAGTATTTCGCCATCCGGGAAGTGCTGCTGCGCAGCAACGCCGAGGTGCTGGCCAATGACTACTCGGCCCTGTTGAACGCTTTCAAGAAGGCGCAACAGACGAGGACAGGAACCACCCCTACCACGCCCATCCAGCGGCTGTTACTGACCTCCCAGTTCGCGACGGCGCTCTCCTCGCCGCGGATCGGCGTGGTCATCATCGGACCGGCCGGGGCGCCCCGCGCCCAGGCTTCCGCCACGCTCACCCCGGAGCAGCCGCCTCCCCAGCTGAGCACCGAACAGTACCTGGCCGCCCTGCGCGGTCACCCGCGTCCGTATTACCTGGCCCCGCAAGGCGATCCGGCCACCACCTATCTCACGGTCCTGATTCCGATCAGGGTTTCCGGAGGCGCTTCACCCCTCGGCCTGGCCCAGCTGAGCACCCCGACCGACGGGATCGAGCAGAACCTGCGCCAGGATCGGTGGTTGGTGGTGGTGGGGTCGGTGGCGGTGCTCCTGCTGGCCCTCCTCCTGACCCCTCTGATCGTCGCGCGGGCGCTGCGTCCCCTGAACCAGGTGGCGCGTACGGCCGGCGCGCTGGCCGCCGGCGATTACCAGCAACGCGTCCCGGGCACCCACGGTGACGACGAGATCGGCAGGGTGGCGCAGGCCTTCAACGAAATGGCGGGCGGGATCGAGCAGGCCTTCGAGGTGCGCCGCCAATCCGAAGAACGCATGCGCCAGTTCGTGGCTGACGCCTCCCACGAGCTGCGCACGCCGCTGACCGCCCTGGCCGGCTACATCGATGTGCTCGGCCGGCGCGACTCCGTGGATCCCGAGACCCTCCAGTCGTCGCTGGCCGCCATGCAACGCGAGAGCGGGCGCATGACCCGGCTGGTGACCGACCTCCTCACCCTGACCCGGATCGAGTCTGGGCGTGGCCCGACCTTGCGACCCCTGCCGCTGGATGCCTGGCTGGCGGGGGCGTGGGATGAGCTGGGCCTGCAGGACCAGGGCGTCACCGCGACACGTCACTTTGAGCCGGGCATTATGGTCAACATCGACCCCGATGCCCTGAAGCAGGTGGTCAACAACCTGGCTCAGAACGCCCTGAAGTACGCGCCTGGGGCCGAACAGCACTGGAGCTGCTTGGCCGAGGGCACCCGCGCCGCGTTTCGCGTCGAGGACACGGGTCCCGGGATCTCCGCCCAGGACCTGCCGCACATCTTTGAGCGCTTCTACCGAGGGGAAAAGGCGCGCGACCGCGCCGCCGGCGGCTCGGGCCTGGGATTGGCGATCGCGAAGTCCATTGTGGAGGCGCATGGCGGCACCATCGAAGCCAAGAGCCCACCCGGCGCCGGAGCGACCTTCACCGTGTGGCTGCCGCGCGTCGGCGGGCCGGCTAAGTCTTCAACCTGACGATGGCCGAGATCTCGACCGGGACGCCCAGCGGGAGCTCGTTGGTGCCCAGGGCCTGGCGGGTGTGCCGGCCGCGCTCGCCAAACACCTTAAAGATCAGGTCGGAGGCGCCGTTGAGGACCTTGGGCTGCTCCTCAAAGCCGGGCGCCGACCGAACGAAGCCGCTCAGCTGAACGAACTGCTCGACCCGGTCCAGGGAACCGGTGTGCTGCCGGACCAGGCTGATGATGTTGAGCGCGCACATCTCGGCGGCCTGGATGCCGTCGCGCAAGCTCAGGTCGCCTCCCACCATCCCCCGATATCGGATTTCGCCATTCCAGACGGGGATCACGCCCGAGGTGTAGAGGAGTTCGCCAACCTGCTGGAGCGGGACGTAGGAGGCCAGGGCCTTGGGAGGATCCGGCAACTGAATGCCCAGCGTCCGCAGGGTGGCTTCGGCCGAGTCCATGCTCACGATCCGGCGGGGTCGCGTGGTAAGCAGGGCTGATCAACCTCCCGTGGCGGGAACCAAGGCGCCATCCCTGCGAGCCTACTGGGAGCCGAGTTAACCGTAAACCGTAAAGCGTCGAAGAACTGTTAACTGGATCGACCCACGCCGCGACAACCTCATGACGACCCGAATCGACGGGCCCCCACCACCGCCACCGCAATCAGGACCAGCATTACCGCGCCCGCCGCGATGGCCAATCGAGCCGCCAGCGACACCGTCGGCGTGGCCCCCGGGGTGGCGGCGGAGCGGGCCGGCGCGCTGGCCGCCGGCGGATTGGCCGCCGCGCTGTTGGGTTTGGGCGCGACCTGGGTCGACCCGCTAGTGGCATCGGGGTCAGGGATGTGGTAAAGGCCGACCTGCAGGGTGGTCGGGTTCCAGGTGGCGGCGAAGACTGTGAGCGGAGCGGCGGGCTGCAGCGCCAGCGCCGTCACCCGCGGATGGGCCGGCAGCCCGAATCCGACCGGACTCCAGGTGCTGCCTCGGTCGAGGGAGCGGAAGACTCCGCCGGCTCCCAGGTCCCCATCGCTGGCGACGTAGAGCTGCTCGGGATTGGCGGGGTTGAAGAGCGCCAGGTTGAAGTCGGTCTCCGGCAGCCCGCCGACCTGGGTCCAGGTGGTGGCGCCGTCGTCGCTGCGAAACAGGCCGCCCGCCGTGCCAACCACGACGGGCCGGTCCGAGGCCGAGGCCGGCAGGCCGCCGACGCTCACCGAGGCCACGATGCCGGGATCGCCCGGCAGGTGGATGCTGCTCCAGCTGGCACTCAGGTCCTGACTCCGAAAGAGATAGCTGCCCCCGGTGGACACGCCGTTGTCCGCGCCGGCCAGCAGCGTCAGGCCCTTCGCGGTTGGCAGGATGGCCACGGCGTCGATGTTCAGATCCGCCAGCCCGAGGCTCTGCCACGTGGCGGCGGCGTCGCCCGACGAAAACACGCCATGGCTCGTTCCGGCCACCAGCAAGTCCCTATTCAGGGCGATGGCGCGCACATCGAGATCGGTCAGCCCTTGATTGCTGGGGGTCCAGGTCACGCCTCCGTCCACGCTCTTGAACAGGCCGGCCCCCGCCATGCCAGCATAGGCGACGCCGGCGTGGTCGGGGTCGAAGCGGACCAGCCACGCGTCCACCTTCGGGATCGCCGCCCTCCAGGTTGCGCCGCGGTCCACACTGCGCAGCACGCCGTGTCCGGAGGTCGCCACCAGCAGGATGTTCGGGTGACCCGGTGCCGAGTCAATCGACCAAACGGCCCGGTCGGCATCGCCCAGCTGCTGCACGCCGGCCGGGGTCCAATGGACGTCGGCGGCGGCCGCCGGGAGCATCCACGCGAGCGCCCCGACTAGCAGACCCAGTGAAAACGTAAGGAAGGTTCGGTGCAAGAGCTTCACAGCGGGCGCCTGGAAATCGGGAGTAGGATAGCAGGCCGCCTGCCGGGGGACGCGCCGTAACCGCTCCGGAGGTAATTCCGGGCAACCTCGACTACAATAAGGGGCCCGTGCGCGAGGTATGGTCGCAGCTGCTTCGCCTGCCCCAGGCGCTGCTGGTGCAGACCGATCAGCTCCCCTTCGACAGCACCTATGCTCTCGCGCTGCTTCCCCTGATCGTCTTCAGCATTCTGTTTTTCAGGCAGGACGCCCTGCTCCTGTACGGGCTCTGCCTGCTGGCCGGGATCGTCTGCCTGCTATCGATCCAGCTGGCCCGGATGACCGTCGGCCTTCCGGCCTGGGTGGGGTTCAAGGCCTCGCACCCGCTGATCGCCAGCCTGCTGATCGCCTGCTTCCTGTCACCGGTCACCCCACCCTGGGTGGCGGTGACGCTGGTGATCCTGCTGGTGATCCTGGACACCGTCGTCTGGCCGCAGCTGATGCGGATGCTGGTCCAGCCGGCCCTGCTCGTTTTTGCCTTCCTGTTCCTGGTGGAGGGCCAGCTGCGCATTCCCTTTGTGAACGCGTTTGACCTGCGGCCCCTCGACGATCCCCTGACGCTCTGGTACCGGTTCCACGCCATGGTCGATCCCATCAAGATGTACGTCGGGAACGTCCCTGGGCCGATGGGTGCCACCTCCATGGGCGCGGTCCTGCTGGGCGTCGTCTATCTCTGGTATGCCCGGAAGATATCCCTCAGTCTGCTGCTCGGCTACTACGCCGGGCTGGCGGCGGGCGCGCTGGCATACGGCTCTGACGTCGCGTTTCAGCTGAGCAGCGGCCCCACTCTCTACATTGCCGGATTCCTGGCCGCGGACCGGCGTCGAATGGTTCTTTCGGACCGCCTCAGCGCCGCCATTGGGGTGTTCGCCGGGGGCCTGACCATGGTGCTGCGCGCCTTCGGCCAGGGACCGAACGCTGCCTGGCAGAGCCTCCTCGTGGTCGGCCTCTTCGCCACCCTGATCTACCAGCTCACCTCGGGCGCCCGATTCTCCCTGCCGGCGTTCCGCCGGCTGCGGCACCGGCCGTCATACCCATCGCCTTCCGGGTCTACGGCCGGGCGGCAGCTTCGCCCGGGTCGGACGGCGCCCCTCCCGGTGTCCCGCCAGCAGCCGGTGCTCGCCACCGGTGGCTCAACCCTGGCCGCGTCGCGCCGGTATCAGCCGGCGGCCCGCGTCCATCAGTTCGATGTGTCGGCTCAGGACGATATCGTGCGGCAGATGCGAATCCAGGCCGCCCGCCGGAGCCGTTCCCGCGGGGGAAACCGCCTGGTGCAGGTCCTGGCCCTTGTCGTGATCAACCCCATCGGTCTCTGGCTGACGTGGCGACGCTCAGATCCGGCGTGGCTGAAGTCGATCCTGACCGTCCTGTCGATCGCCTGGTACACCGGCATTGTGGGCCTGGCCCTGCTGGTGGTCAGGCTGCACGGCTTCCGGATCTAGCGTCCTTTAGCGGGCCAGCCCCGCCAGGCTCGGCTGCTTCATCCAGAGAGTTTCTTCGCGCCCGGGCCCGACCGAGACGATGTCCACCGGGGCTCCGCTGAGCTCGGCGACTCGGGCGATGTAGCGCCGGGCAGCGTCGGGCAGGTCCAACGCGCGCCGAGCCGCTCGCGTCGACGCCTGCCATCCCGACAGTTCCTCGTACACGGGCTCACAGTGTTTGAAGTGGCTGATGTTCGACATGGGATGGTCGTGCAGCACGCCCTTGCTCCGGTAGGCCGTGCAGATCCGGATCGGATCCACGCCGTCGAGGACGTCCAGCTTGGTGAGGGCGATCGACCCGATGCCGTTGAGGGCCACGGTGTAGCGGGCCACCACCGCATCGAACCAGCCCACTCGCCGGGCCCGCCCGGTGGTGGTCCCATACTCTTTGCCCACCTCACGGATCCGGTCCCCGGTTGCATCCAGCAGCTCGGTGGGCATCGGGCCATAGCCGACCCGGGTGCTGAACGCCTTGTAAACGCCGATGGTCGAGTCCACCCGGCTGGGCGGGATGCCAGACCCGGTCAGCGCCCCACCGGCCGAGGGCGAGGACGAGGTCACATAGGGATAGGTGCCGAAGTCCAGGTCGAGCATGCTCCCCTGCGCCCCCTCCAGCAGGATGTTGTCGCGCCGGTTGAGCCCCCCCTGGATCAGCGGGAAGATGTCCCGGATGAACGGATCGAGGCGCTCCCCATACCCGGCGTACGTCGCCAGGATCTGGTCGCGGTCCAGCGGGGCGACCCGATAGAGGTCCTGGAGCAAGGGGTTCACCACTTTCCCCAGAACGAAGTCGAGCTTCTTCTGCAGGAAGCGGGGCTTCTGCAGGTCCCCTACCCGGAAGCCGATCCGGCGGACCTTGTCGGCGTAGGCCGGCCCAATGCCTCGCCAGGTGGTGCCCAGCCGGTCATCGCCGCGCTGGCCCTCCTCGAGCTGGTCCAGGATGGGGTGCCAGGGCATGATCATGTGCGCCCGGTCCGAGATGACCAGATGGTCAACTCTGACACCGCGCGCCTGCACGTGATCCATCTCCTCGAGCAGCACGCGCGGATCGAGCACCACCCCGTTGCCGATGACGCAGGTCGTGCTCGGATAGAGGATCCCCGATGGGATCAGGTGGAAGCGAAACTCCTGGCCGCGACTGACGACGGTATGGCCGGCGTTGTTCCCGCCCTGCGAGCGGATAACCATGCCGGCCCGCTCGGACAAGAGGTCGATGATCTTGCCCTTGCCCTCGTCCCCCCACTGCCCGCCGACGAGGATGGTCACCATTTGGCTTAGCGGCGCCGATCGAGGTTGACGAACTTCGTCTGCTCGTCGACGAAGAGTAACTCGAGCTTTCCTACCGGGCCGTTGCGATGCTTGGAAATGATGACTTCGGCGATGTTGCGCTTGTCGTCAGCCAGGTTGTCGTTGTACATCCGCTCCCGATAAATAAATACCACGAGATCCGAGTCTTGCTCGATGCTGTTGTGA
>DASPZT010000055.1:0-4678 GCA_035636135.1 Candidatus Limnocylindria bacterium
GAAGGCGCAGACACTCGAGGCCGACTGGATGGTCGAACGACAAGCCTTGCGTGTCCGACTTGAGGAACTGCGGGGCACGGCTGACGCCGCGAACCGCCTGAATGAGGTGCTGCAAACCGACTGCCGACAACTGAAGTCCGACCTGGCCGAGCTACGGTCCCAGGTGTCAGAGTTCGAAGCCGTCGCCGCCGAGCGACGCCAGCTCCGGGAGGAGAGGGCAACGCTCTTGAGCCGCATTGAGGCACTCGAAAGGAGTTCGCCGGCCCGGCAGGAACAGTTCGAAGCCGAGCGACTGCAAGTCCAGGACCAGTTAAGCGCCGCACTCGCCGAACTTGACGCTCCTCGGGGAAGCCAGGCTCAGTCTGTCAGCCAGCGCGACCAGCTGCTCAAAGAGGCCAGCCAGATGCGGGCGGACCTTGCGGGCAAAGAAGCGACGCTGGTCGCTGAGCGGCAGGCGCTCCTGGGGCAGCTGACAGACGCTCAGGATAGGGTCCGAGAACTCGAAGGCCGGGCGGCGCAAGGCTGGAACGCCAGCTCGGAGCGCCTGGAGCTTCTGCAGCGGATGGCGGCGCTGGAGCAGCGATGGTTTGCTCGCGAAGCATCCTTTGCGGCTGAACGCAACGCTTGGAGGCAGCAGCATCTGGAGTCCGCCGAGCCCACGCTGGGGGCGACGCGCGAGGCTACGGCGTGGGTCGGTTAGGGTCGGGACTCCGGCGCCGCTGGTGGATCCTTCCGCTTCTCCCAGTCGCCACCTGGTACGTTTACGAATCGTTCCTCTTTCCCGAACCGGCCGCTCGGATTCTCCTCCGAACCCTTCCCGTTCTCCCCTTCGCGACCTGGACCATCTTCTTCGATGCCAGTCGGCCGCTGAAGTATGCCTCTGGCCTGGCAGGGGTGTTGGGCCGGGCCCTTCTCCTGGCGATGACGATCGCGTTTGCGGCGCTGGTGCTTGGTCTCGGAATCAACTGGGTTTACGACCCGAGTCACGTGGCGTGATCCCGGATCCGGGTTAGCGGCCGGGCGGCTAACGGCGGCCTGGGCCGCCCGTGATGTCGAACGGATGGGGAGGCGGTTCCGTCCAGAGCAGCTGTAGGTGATGGACCTGCCTGCGGAATAGTTCGCGGCTAGTCCGTCCTGTCCGTGGCGCAGCCGCCTCCGGTCCTCCTTCTACGCGGGTCGGCGCTGGGGCGCAATAGGACGGTTTCCCAGCGGGGCTCTCTCGATGGGGATACTGTGCTCAGCGATATGCTCCGGTAGCCCCATGCCTTCCCAGCCATGATGTTCCGGCGTCGACGGGTGGCCGGCGCGGCCTTGCCGGAGAGAGGCATCAATGTGCCGCCATCGATGCGCCCGTGGCGGAATCCCGCAATCGTCAACCCCGACAGCTGGTGGGACCCAGAACAAGGGCCAGCATTCATAGCCCACGAAATGCCGCTGCTCCAGGAACTCGGTCCCGCGACCGTGCGGGTGGAGTTTCCCTGGTGGGCGATCGAACGCGACAGGAAGGGCCACGCTGACTGGAGCCGCGCCGACAGGATCGTCGAGGCCGCTGCGGCGCACCTGGTCCAGCTGGCGCCGGTCCTGGTCTGGACACCGGCGTGGGCCGCTCCCGGCTGCGTGAACATGCCGACCAGCTGTGTCACCAGCGCGCTCGCCGCCACCTGTCCGGCGACACCGCCGTCCGCCGAAGACTTCGGTGACTTTGTCCATGCCATCGTTTCCCGCTATGGCGGCCGCGTGCATTGCTGGGAGATGTGGAATGAACCCGATCTGCCAAAGTACTTCAACGGCTCGGCGGCCGACTATGCCCGCCGGGTCCTCGTTCCTGGATATCGCGGGGCAAAGGCCGCGGCCCCCGATTGCCTGGTGATCTTTGGCGGCCCGCATGTTCCGGACGTCGGCTGGATCCGAGCCGTGCTCGATGCGGGCGGGGAAGGCCACTTCGACGTCATGGCATTTCACGGCTATGGTGATGCCCGCGCAGTCCTTCGGGGTGCCTCGTCGGTCGCCCCCCTTGCGGGGGGAAAGCCGCTCTGGCTCGGGGAGTGGGGGGTGCAGGATCGTCGCGGCGTGAAGCAGGTGCGCCTCATCGAAGCCGTCCTGGGAACAGCCTCCGAATTGCACCAAGCACAGTGGTACGCCCTGCGCGATGACCGTGCCATGTCTGGGCGTGGGGAGGTCTGCGTCGAGAGCTGGTGGGGCCTCGTGACGGCGACATACAGACGGAAGCCCAGTTTTGCCGTATTTCAAGCGTGGCCGGACTGAAGAATCGGCCTCGCCCAGCCGTTTATAGGGCATGCGGAGCCTGCGGCGGCTGGCCGTCGGCGGGGTGCTGTGCGCGCTGATTGCTGGGCTGGGGTGGTTTGGCGTGTCACCAGGGCACTCGGCGTTGCGGGCCGCCCTGGCCGGCAGCCTGCCCCAGAAGGGGATCAACGTGAACCCGTCCATGCGCCCGTGGCGGAACCCCACCATCGAGAATCCGGATAGCTGGTGGTGCCGTCCCGGCAACTGCAACGGGGTCAGCGACGGCACCGTCTTCATCAACGCCGAGATCCCGCTCCTGCAGCAGCTGAACGTGGCGATGGTGCGGATGGAGTTCCCGTGGTGGGCGATCGAGAAGACGGCCAAGGGGGCCTTCGACTGGACCCGGGCGGACTACATTGTGAGCCACGTGACTGCCGCCGGGCTGCAGCTGGAGCCGGTCCTGGTCTGGACGCCGGACTGGGCTTCCCCCGGCTTCACCAACCCCTCGGTGAGCTGCGTGAATCCCAGCAATCTGCAGACCAAGCCCTCGACGCCGCCCTCGGCCCAAGACTTCGGCGACTTTGTGCGGGCCATCGTGTCCCGCTACAAGGCGAGCGTACATTACTGGGAGATGTGGAACGAGCCGGATGTCGCCGGCGGGCAGTACTTCGCCGGCAGCGGAGCTGATTATGCGACCCACGTGCTGGTGCCCGGCTATGCCGCCGCGCACGCCGCGGATCTGAGTGCCCAGGTGGTCTTCGGCGGTCCGTCCTCCCCGGATGTCACGTATATCGGAAGCGTGCTGAGTGCCGGCGGCGCGGGCCACTTCGACATCATGTCCTATCACGCCTATGCCGGCACGCTCACGCCCACGGCCGTCCTGTCCGGCGCCCAGAACGTGGTGGGGCAGGCGGCGGGGAAACCGCTGTGGGTGGGCGAGTGGGGATTCAAAGACACTACCGGGACGGGACAGCAGCAGGTGATGACCGCCGTGCTCACGGTCTCGTCACCGCTGGCGATGGCGCAGTGGTACGAACTCCGCGACGACTATTCCATGGCCGGTCCGAGCACGATCTGCGTGGCCGGGACGTGGGGGCTGACCGACCACAGCTACAACAAGAAGGTCAGTTTTGCCACCTTCGCCGCCCTGGGCACATCCTCGCCGCCACCGACGCCCACGCCTACGCCCAGCCTGTTGCCCGCCGGGCAGTACAACGCCTTGCCACCAACGCGAATCCTCGATACGCGGAATGGCACGGGCGGCGTCCTGGCGGCGCCGCTTGGCCCAGGGGCGACCCTCGACGTCCAGGTGACGGGCCATGGCGGTGTGCCCACGACCGGGGTGTCGGCCGTGGTGCTGAACGTGACCACCACCAATACCAGCGCCGCGAGCTACTTGACGGTCTATCCAAGCGGCATTGGCCGGCCCACAGCCTCCAATCTCAACTGGGGGCCGGGCAAGACGGTTGCCAACCTGGTCCAGGTGGCTCTGGGCGGTGGCCGCGTGACGCTGTACAACGCGTTCGGTCAGGTCGACGTGGTCGCTGACGTGCAAGGGTGGGTCTCCACGCCCGTGATTGGCACCGCGGGACTCTATCGACCAGTGGTGCCGGCCCGGCTGCTGGATACCCGGACCGGAGTGGGTTCGAGCACACTCGGGTCCGGACAGACGATCAACCTGCAGGTTTCGGGTGCGGGCCCGGTGCCCGCGACCGGAGTCTTAGGGGTGGTTCTCAACGTGACCGCGACCAACCCCACGGCGGCCGGCTATGTGACGGCCTTTCCGGCTGGCGGGGTTGCACCACTGGCCTCGAACCTGAACTTCATCTCCGGGCAGACGGTCCCCAACCGAGTGGTGGTCAAACTGGGCGCCCTCGGCCAGGTTAGCTTCTTCAACTGGGCCGGCGCGACCGACCTGGTAGTTGATGTGAACGGCTGGTTTACAGATGGTTCGGTGCCGACCGCGACGGGTGGGCAGTTCAGTGGGCTCACCCCGGCGCGCGTACTCGATACCCGCAACGGAACCGGCGGATTCTCGACGTCCGTCGGCCCGGGGGCGACGATTCGGCTCCCGGTGGCAGGGGTAGGGGGCGTTCCGGCTATGGGGGCTTCCGGGTCCCCGACCGCTGTGGTGCTGAATGTGACCGTTACGAACACCACGGCAGCCGGATTCCTGACGGTCTATCCGAGTGACGCAGCGACGCGGCCCCTGGCGTCAGACTTGAACTGGACGCGCGGCCTGACGGTCCCCAACCTCGTAGTCGTAAAGCTGGCGTCGGACGGCACCGTGGCCATCTTCAACTCGGCCGGAGCGACCGATGTCATCGCCGACGTTGTCGGCTGGTACAACTAGCGGGGATGGGGAGCCTGCGGCGGCTGGCCGTCGGCGGGGTGCTGTGCGCGCTGATTGCTGGGCTGGGGTGGTTTGGCGTGT
>DASPZT010000056.1:0-5358 GCA_035636135.1 Candidatus Limnocylindria bacterium
GTGGGCGCCAGCAGCACCGCCGGCATCTACGTCCTACCGGCGATCCTGGGCGCCTTCAAGCACCGGTATCCGAAAGTGGACATCGCCATGGACATCTCCGCCTGGCCGGTGGTGCGCGACCGGTTACTGCAGCGCCAGATCGACCTGGCCGTGGTGGGGGAACCGTCGCGGGAGCCCGAGCTGGAGATCGAGCCGTTCCTGGGCAACGAACTGGTCGTGATCGCCCCGCCCGACCACCACCTGGTAGGGACGGCGCAGATTCCGCTGGCGGTGCTGGCCCAGGAGCCGTTCCTGATCCGGGAGCCGGCCTCCGGCACCCGGCTGACCCTGGAGCGCCTGATGCGCGACCGGGGCATCCAGCTGCACGTGGCCATGGAGCTGGGGAGCAACGGGGCCATCAAGCAGGCGGTGGAAGCCGGCCTGGGCGTAGCGGTGCTCTCCCAGCAGGCGATTCAACTCGAGCTGCAGGCCGGGAAGCTGCGCGTCCTGGACGTGGAGGAGTTTCCCATCCACCGGCAGTGGAACATCGTCCGGCTCAAGGCCCGCCGCCCCAGTATTCCGGCAGCGGCCTTTCAGGAATTCCTCAAGAGCATGGTCGAGCAACGAGCCCGCACCGAGTACGCGTAGCCGGAAAACATCGAGTAGACTATCCGCCAGATCCTTTAAGACGGTCCAGAGAGGCCGCAAGGAGAGAGCGTGCGCGACGTCATCGCCGCCCCTGTGCGCCGGCCAGGCCACCTGGCCAGCAGCCGCGATCTCGACCGGACCACCATCGACGACCTGCTCCTGCGGGCAGGGCGGATGGCGACCCGCCCCGGCGACGCGGCTCACCGCCTTGGGGGAAAGATCCTGGCCAGCCTGTTCTACGAGCCCAGCACGCGCACCCGGTTCTCCTTCGAGTCGGCAATGCTACGCCTGGGCGGGCAGGTGCTTTCCGCCGCCGATGCCATGTCGGAGTCCTCGGCCGCCAAGGGCGAGACACTGGAGGACACAGTCCGAGTGGTGGCGGAGTACGTGGACGGGATCGCCCTGCGCCATCCAGAGAAGGGCGCAGCGCGGCGGGCTGCCGATGCCAGCCGGGTCCCGGTCATCAATGCCGGCGACGGCGCCGGTGAGCACCCCACCCAGGCCCTCCTCGATCTCTTCACCATCCAGCAAGAGCTGGGTCGCCTCGATCAGCTGCGGGTGGGCCTGGCCGGCGACCTGCGCCATGGCCGGACCGTGCGATCGCTCGGACTTCTGCTGGCCTACTTTGCGGGGACTGAGCTGGTCCTGATCGCCCCGCCGGAACTGCAACTGGAGGCGGACGTGCGCGACCAGCTGCGCGGAGCCGGCGTGACGCTGCGAGACGAACCGGACCTGGGAGAAGCTATTGGCGAGCTCGACGTCCTCTACCAGACCCGCATCCAGCGCGAACGCTTCGCCTCCCCCGCGGCGTATGAGCGGGTGCGCGGCATCTATGTCGTGGATCCGGCGATGATGCGGCGGTTACCGCCGGACGCGATCCTCATGCATCCGCTCCCCAGGCTGGACGAGATCGCCCCGGCCGTGGACGCCGACCCGCGCGCCGCCTACTTCCGGCAGGCGCGCAACGGCCTGCCGGTGCGGATGGCCATCCTCGACTGGCTGCTGGGGCCGGCGTGATGGTGCCGGCGCACACGGTTAAGGCGACGGTCCTCGACGGTCCGGCGCTGGATCGCGCCTGGCGCCGGATCGCCCACGAGGTGATCGAGCGGCAGCCGCACCTGGACCAGCTGGTGCTGGTCGGGATCGTGACCAGAGGGGTGCCGCTCGCCGCACGGCTGGCGCGGCTGCTGCAAGAGCTGGAAGGCGTGGCCGTGCCGATCGTCCCGCTGGACGTGCGCGCGTACCGCGACGATCTTCCGCGCACCACCGTGCGGCCGCCCGGTGTGCCGCCCGAGCTGATCCAGGGCCGTCCCATCCTGCTGGTGGACGACGTCCTCTATCACGGCCGGACCATCCGCGCCGCCCTCGACGCCGTGATGGCGGTCGGCCGGCCCAGTGCCATCCAGCTGGCGGTGCTGGTCGATCGCGGCCATCGCGAGCTGCCCATCCGGCCGGATTACGTGGGCAAGAACGTGCCCACCGCCGGTCAGGAATGGATCGAGGTCCACCTGGATGAGGTGGATGGCGAGGACGCTGTGCGGATCCTGGAACGGAAGGTGGCCTGATGCGGCTCCACAGCGTACAGACACTGGGCCCGAACGGGCTCACCGAGCCGCGGGACGTCGAGCTGCCGGTCGACCATGAGGACCTGGAGGCGACCGGCCTGGTGCTGTCGCCGGGCTGGTGCGACCTGCATGCCCATCTGCGTGAACCTGGATTTCCCGAGAAGGAAACGCTGGCCACCGGTGCCGCCGCCGCGGCGGCCGGCGGCTTCACCCAGGTGGTGGCCATGGCCAACACCCAGCCGGTCACCGACACCGCGGATCGCGTGCGGGCGAATGTGGCGCGGGCCCGCGACCTCTCGGTACGGATCCTGTTCGTCGGGGCGCTGACTCAGGGCCTCGAGGGCCGCCGGGCCACCGATGCCGTCGCGCTCCGGGCGGCCGGTGCCGTGGCCCTCTCGGACGACGGTCGCCACGCCCTCGACCTGGAGACGCTGGTGGGCGCCCTGCAGCACGCCAGCCCGACCGGCCTGCCGGTTCTGATTCACCCCCAGGATGAGTCGCTCGGGAGCGAGCCGCAGGCCGAACTGGCCGCCGTTGAGCAGGCGGTGGCCGCCCTGCGGCGGGTGCCCCGGGCTCGCCTGCACCTGCAGCACGTGAGCCTGGCCGCGGCGCTGCCGATGATCGCGAAGGCAAAGCGCGCTGGCCTGGCGCTGACGGCCGAGGTCACGCCGCACCACCTATGGCTGACCGAGGACGCACTCCGGCGTTGGGGACCGCTGGCGAAGGTCAACCCGCCGCTGCGAACCGAGGACGATGTGGCCGCGCTGCGCGGCGCTCTGATGGACGGCACCATCGATATCGTCGCCACCGACCATGCGCCCCACCAGGCCGCCGCCAAGCGCGATGTGGAGACGGCCGCGCCCGGCATCTCGGGGTTCGAAACCGCCGCCGGGATTCTCCTCACCCTGCGGCTGCCCTGGCCGGTCCTCTATCGCGCCTTCGTCGCCCGGCCGCGAGCCATCCTGGGGATTCCCCTTCCGCCGGACTGGGTCCTCATCGATCCCGCCGAGACCTGGACGGTGGAGCCCGACCGTTTCCTCAGTCGAGGCCGCAACACCCCCATGACCGGAGCCCAACTCAGCGGCCGAGTGCGAATGACGATCTGTGGCGACCGGGTGGTCCACCACGCGGAGGCGCCGGTTGGCTGAGCCCCTGGCCCTGGTGCTGGAAGACGGGTTCGTGGTTCTCGGCGAGCGCGGTGGCCGCGCCGCCGACGCGGAGGGCGAGGTCGTCTTCAACACCTGCATGAGCGGTTACCAGGAGGTTCTCTCCGATCCGTCGTATGCGGGCCAGATGGTGGTCATGACCTATCCGCTGATTGGCAACTACGGCATCACGTCCGCCTTCCTGGAGTCGGGACGTCCGTGGGCGCGGGCTTTGATCACGCGCCAGCTCAGCCGCGACTACTCGCACTGGCGGGCCGAGGCGCCCCTCCACGAGTGGCTGGATGCCGATGAGGTCCCGATTCTGACCGGGGTGGACACCCGGCGGCTGGTCCGCCACCTGCGTGGCTCGGGCGCGCAGCGGGCCGTGATCGCTCCAGTGGCCCAGCCCGAGACGGCGGCCCACGCCGAGCAGGTGCTGGCTCTCGTCGAGCGAGCGCGCCGGGTCCGGCGACTGGAAGACCAGGACCTGGTCCGGGAGGTCTCGGAGGCTTTCGTCGACGTGCCGGAGTCGCTTGACGTGGCACTGCGACGGCCGGACCTGCGCCAGTGGCCGGGGCTGCGCATCGTGGTGGTCGGCTATGGCGTGAAGCGCAACATCCTTCGCTCGCTGCGGGCTCGCGGCATCACCGTGGACGTGGTCCCGCATGACGCGGATGCGGACGCCATCCTGTCGCGACACCCCAATGGTGTCGTCCTCTCGAATGGGCCGGGCGACCCGGCCCAGCTGCGGGCGGCCGTGGCTACCGTTGGTGAGCTCTTCGGCCGTGTCCCTCTGCTGGGGATTTGCCTGGGGCACCAACTGGTCGGCCAGGCGGCCGGCGGCCGGACATCGCGGCTGCGTTTTGGCCACCACGGCGGCAACCATCCCGTGCTCGACGTCGACACTGGCCGTGTCACCATGACCTCCCAGAACCACGAGTTCCAGGTGGAGGCTGCCAGCATCACCGAGGCCAGTGGCTTCCGGGTGAGCCACCGCAATCTCCACGACGGGTCCGTGGAAGGCTTACGGCACGCGCGCTGGCCCGTGATGACGGTCCAGTACCACCCCGAGGGCGCCCCCGGGCCGCAGGACAACCAGGGAATCTTCGACGAGTTCCTCGACCTCGTGGCAACCGCGGGGCGCGGAGCTGCCCCCTCCCGTACCCCTCCCCGGGGGGGAGGGGACGAAATAGCTGCCGCCCCCCAGAGGGGAGGAGGTGAAATAGCTGTCGCTCCCCAGAGGGGAGGAGATGAAATAGCCGCCGGTCGCCAGAGGGGAGGGGATGCGATAGCTGCCGCGGTGGCCGATTCCCTCCCCCTGGCGGGGAGGGTAGACAGGGGGTCTGTTCGCCCCACCAAGGTCCTCATCATCGGCTCGGGGCCGATCGTCATCGGCCAGGCGGCCGAGTTCGACTACGCGGGCACCCAGGCCTGTCGCGCGCTGCGCGAGGAAAGCATCAGCACCGTGCTGGTCAACTCCAACCCGGCGACCATCATGACCGACGAAGGGGTCGCCGACCGCGTCTACATCGAGCCGCTCACCCGGGCCAGCCTGGAGGCCGTCATCGCGCGCGAGCGGCCCGATGGGCTGATTGCCACCTTGGGGGGTCAGACGGGGCTCAACCTGGCCGTGGAACTGGCGGACGCCGGCATCCTGGACCGCTACCAGGTGCGCCTGCTGGGCACACCGCTGCACTCGATCAAGCAGGCCGAGGACCGCGAGGCGTTCAAGCGGCTGCTGATCGACCTGGGGGAACCGGTGCCCGCCAGCCGCACCGTGTCGTCGGTGGCGGAGGCCCACGCCTTCGCCGAGCAAAACGGACTCCCGGTGGTGATCCGCCCCGCCTTCACCTTGGGCGGCACGGGAGGCGGCATGGCGCACACCCCGCTGGAGCTGGCCGTCATCGTGCAGGAGGGGCTGGACGCCAGCCCAATCCGCCAGGCGCTGGTCGAGCACTCCCTCGCCGGCTGGAAAGAAATCGAGTACGAGGTCATGCGGGACGCGGCCGATACCTGTATTG
>DASPZT010000057.1:0-5241 GCA_035636135.1 Candidatus Limnocylindria bacterium
CAACGAGGGTGTCACCAGCGCCAAGGTCTACACCACCTACAAAGACCAGCCCTTCTACGTCAACGACTGGAGCTGGTATCGGCTGATGGAGCGTAGCGGGAAGACGGGATTCCTGGTCCAGGTGCACGCCGAGAATGACGACATCCTGGAAGGGAAGAAGCAGGAGCTCGTGCAGGCTGCCAAGACCTCGCTGGCCTATCACGGGGTAGCCCGGCCGCCCGTTGCCGAAGCGGAGGCGGTGGCGCGGGGATTGACCTTCAGCCGGGCGACCGGCAGTCCCGTCTACTTCGTGCACTTGTCCAACCCGCTGTCGGTTGACCTGGTGAAAGAAGCCCGCGAGCGGGGCACCCTCGGGATGGTGGAGACCTGCCCCCACTTCCTGGTGCTCGACGACGCCGTATATCAAGGTCCGGACGCGGAACGCTATCTCATGACGCCGCCGCTCCGCGACGCGGCCATGCAGGCGGCGCTCTGGGGGCGGGTGACGGAGGGGCACGTCCACAGCATGGGCAGCGATCATTGCGGCTTTAGCCTGGCCCAGCGGTCGGGCGTTACCGATTTCACCAAGGTCAGCCCGGGCATTCCCGGGGTGGAAACGTCGCTGCTGCTGCTCTACACCTTCGGGGTGCGTCGCAAGCGGATCACGGTCCTCGACCTGGTTCGACTACTCAGCACCAACCCGGCCAAGATCTTTGGGCTCTGGCCGCGGAAGGGTGACCTGGCCCGAGGCTTCGATGCCGATATCGTGGTCTTCGATCCCGTGCCGGAGCGGGTGCTGAGCGCGGCCGAGCTCCACAGCCAGGCCGGCTATTCCCCGTACGAGGGGCTGCCGGTCGTGGGAAAGGTCACCACCACCATTTGCCGCGGGGAGGTTGTGTATCGGGAGGGGACCGTCGTCGGCAAACCAGGGTTTGGGGAGTTTCAGCGCTGCAAGCCGTTCGACCGAACCATCGCCCTGCGATGACGGAGATCAACGGGCCTCGGTTGCTGGAGGACCTGCGCGCCTTCTCCCAGATCGGGGGGCGCCCTGACGGGGGGCTGGACCGGCTCGCCTGGACGGAGGCCGACCTGGAAGGACGGCGCTGGCTGGCCGACCGGATGCGGGCGTGCGGTCTCGACGCGCGCACCGACCCGGCGCTCAATGTCTTTGGTCACCTGGCGGCCAGCACGGGACCGTGGCTGCTGCTCGGGTCGCACACCGACAGCGTCCCGCGGGGCGGGCGGCTGGATGGGGCCTACGGCACCATCGCGGCGCTGGAGGTGCTGCGCGCGCTGGTCGAGGCACACGATTCTCTGGCCGAGCACGTCGAGATCGTCGGTTGGGCCGACGAAGAGGGCGTTCGGTTCGAGAATGGCTTAATCGGCAGCCGTGCGCTGGCCGGCGAACTGAATCCCGACGACCTGGAAGAACAGACCGACTGGCAGGGCGAGCCGGTGGCGGTGGTGCTGGCGCGCGCGGGCGTGGACCTGGAGCGGATCAACGAAGCGCACGAGCACCTCGACTTCCTCAACGGCTATCTCGAGCTGCACATTGAGCAAGGACCGCGGATGGAGGCAGACGGCTTTGACCTGGCCGTGGTGACCGGTATTGTCGGCGTCCATCGGGAGAAGGTCCGAACCGAGGGGGTACAGAACCATGCAGGGACCACGCCCTTTCGGATGCGTAAGGATGCGGGTCGGGCCGCCGCGCGTGCGGTGGCAGGGCTCCGCGAACTGGTGCAGGCCGTCGACCAGGAGGCGGTGGCCAACGTTGGCGCTATCCACTTCGATCCGGGCGGGATCAACGTCGTACCCGGCCGGGCCGAGTTTGATCTGGAGGTTCGACACGGGAACGATGCGGTGGTGCGGGGCATCGTGCATACGTTCCACGACCGCCTGCACCAGATTTGCGCCGAAGAGGGCTGTCGCGCGGATGCGGATTTCCGATCGTACGAGCCGGCGGTGGCGATGGACGCGGGGGTGATGGCGGCCCTGGAGCGGGCGTGCCAATCGCTGAGCTCGCGGGTGACCAAGCTGGCCAGCGGCGCGGGGCACGACGCCAGCGTGATGTCACGGCACGTGCCCACCGGCATGCTGTTCGTGCCGTCGATCGGCGGCATCAGTCACGCGCCGGAGGAGAACACCAGTGACGAGCACCTGGTGCTGGGTGCGCGGGCGCTGCTGTGTGCGGTGCGCGAGGTGACGGCTGCGTTGTCAGGAGGTCGCGCCCAAGCGTCCACGTCGGGGTCCTGAAGCCGTCAGCGTTTGACGGGTCGCGCGTTCTTGCTGACGGGGGGAATCGGAGACGGACAGGTCCTGTCTGCGACCCTGTTGCTTCTGGCGGCGGCCCGCCGGTCACTCCTTGGCTCGTGGTCCTCCATTTCTGGACTGGTTGTGTAATTCAGTTCATGACATGGAGGACAACTGACATGAAACTCGGAATATCGGTTCGCTCGCGGCTGCTGGTGGGTGCGGTCGCGACCGCCGCGCTGGGCGGGTTGCTGGCCGTACCGGCGCTCGCATCCATTCCAGGACCGGGGGGTGTGATCAGCGCCTGCTACCAGCGCTCGACCGGCAAGCTGCGTGTCATCGACCCGACGTCGGCACGGCACTCGATACGCGCCTGCCATCCGGACGAGGTCGCGCTTCAATGGAACCAATCTGGTGGGGTAGGCTCGCAAGGCCCGGCGGGACCAGCAGGACCGCAGGGGCCAGCGGGGGCGACTGGACCCACTGGACCCGTCGGACCGACGGGAGCGACGGGGCCGACAGGACCAGCAGGACCGCAAGGACCGGCGGGACCGCAAGGACCCCCAGGAATTTCCGGCTACGAGATCGTGGAGGCTACCTTCGCCGTGCCTGCAGGCGGATTCGTGCGCAATACAGTGTCGTGCCCGTCTGGAAAGAAGGTGCTGGGTGGTGGTGCATCAGTCGTGGGCGAGGGGACTGCAAACTTCCATACCGTCATCCAGGAGGCGACCGTGGGGACCACTGGAGGCGGCGTCACCTTCGTCTTCTTGGCGGCTGTGCAGAACAACGACACCATAGCTCACACCATCGGCATCTTCGCCACCTGCGCCATCGTCAGCTAGCGGAGGGTCACCTGGCAGTATCCCGGTGCTGTTTCGCGCCGGGGTACTGCTGACTCTCTCTGGCCCACCAGGCGATTACGACGCCCCGCACCGCAGGAGCCCCCATCGGGCCTTGACGGCCAGGACGCGACGGGCCGACTCCATCACGCGCGCGCGGAACGTGGCATCAGCTCGGATGCGGGCCCGCAGGCCGGCGATCATGGCGTCGGCGGCCGTGGCTGTCTTGGAGATGATCAGGTCGCCGCCCGCCTCGAGGAAATTGTTGGCGCGTGTCGCCGGCGGAATATCCGCCACCGCTGCCGTGGCACCCAGGTCATCGGACACGATGACACCAGTGAACCCGTAGGTTCCCCGCAGCAGCCGCATGACGGTGGGGGAGAAGGCGGCCAGGTGGTTCGGATCGATCTGGGTAAACGTCGCCAGCGCCACCATGACCATGTCGGCGCCCGCCGCAATAGGCTGGGCGAACGACTGCAGGAATTGGTCGTTCGCGCTGGTGATGGTGTCCACCACGCCAGCCGTAACGTCGGTGTTGCCCTGGACGCGTCCGAGCCCGGGGAAGTGCTTGATTGTCGCGTCGATGCCCGCCTGGTGCAGCCCACGTAAGAAAGCAGTGCCGTGGGAGCCGGCGGTTGTCGGGTCGTGTCCATACTCCCGATTGAGGGCGCCGATTGGCTGGTTTTGGGCGTCAGCGCCGGGCGGCACAACGTCCATGACCGGCGCGAAGTCGAGGTTGACGCCGGCAGCTAAGAGCTGAGTGCCCCAGGTGGCGGCGTCGTCCTGCAGGGTCTGCACCGCGAAAGTGCCCTGGACAATGGCGCTCGGGATCTCCGAGAAGCCGGGCCCGTGGAGCGCCTGAACGATCCCGCCCTCCTGGTTGGCCGCGACGAAGAAGCGCACCTTCGCCGTGGACGTAGCCGAGACCTGTGCCTGGACGGCGTCGGTGACGGCGCGGATGCCCGCGACGCCGACATTGCTCTGCTCGACGAACCACACCGAGCCCACGTGCTCGGCCTGGATGGCGTGGATCTCGTCCGGTCCCAGCTGGTTGCCGGCCAGCCCGAGCAGGAAGAGCTGGCCCACCATCTGGTCGTCGCTCATGGTTGCCAGCACCTGGCCGGCGCACGACTCTGGGGAGGTTGGTGTGAGGGTTGAGACGACCGGCGGTCCAGGAGAGGCGGTGCAGGCGACGCACGAGACGATCAGTGCTACCAGGGTTGCCCCGAGCCGAGAGCGAGACGGATTCAGGAGTGGGATAGAAGAAGTTGACCCAGGATCAGATGGGCCAGGCCCACCACGACACCGACCGCCACTGGATTGATGGAGACATTGCCTGTCGGCTCAGCGGGTCGCTTAAGCGCGCGCGCCGCCAGGGCGAGGTCGTCGGGGTGCCAGTAGGTCATGTGATGGTGCCCAGCTTACGCCGGTGTCTCGTCCGACTTGCGGTCAGCGGAGGGTCCGGCGGTCCAGTCCGCGGCTTGCCCGTTGCTTCCACGCCGACCATCCTAGCTTCAGCGCGGAACCGCGATTTCAATGTCCCTCCCCCTCAGGGGGAGGGCAGGGGGTGAGAGAACCCCAGCTAGGGGCCGGGAAACCACTCCTTGAAGGCGGCGGCCAGCGCCGGATCGCCATGTACCTCGACGCCGTGCTCGGCTGGCTTGCCGCGGCCCATGACCACCCAGTAGAGGGCTTCGGCGGGTCCGCGCATGGCCACGTCGGCCTTGCTATGTCCGGACTCTGCCACCGCCTCGCCGTTCTCGGCCCGCAGGATCCATTCGCCCTCGCCGTCGGTGCGGTGGATGTGAAAGGTCGCCGACCTGCCCTTGTGTGGCGATCGCGGGTGCAGCCGTGTCATCCGGTTCACGGCGTCCCCCAGCGCCCGATCGAAGAACCAGTCGGGGGTCGCGATCGATCGCCCGATCGCGGGCCCCAGGTCGTGCCCGTGAATGATGTACTCGTTCAGCCGCATGCTGCGCAAGACTGGCATCGGCGCCGGGCCGATTGGCATGGTGACGATCGCGTCGGGGGCGTGCTGGAGCGCTTCGGCGATCGCCGCGAGCGTCTGCTCGGACTCGGTCCGGGCGGTCGCCTTGAGCTTCGCCGGCTCCCAGGTCGACACCCCCTGGAATCGCCGCTGGCGATCCGCGAAATCGACCGGCAGATCCTGACC
>DASPZT010000058.1:0-6298 GCA_035636135.1 Candidatus Limnocylindria bacterium
TGCCAATCACCGTTGGGTTAATTGCCCTGGGCGGAGTTCTGTTCATCAGCGGAGCCGGCCTGGCGTTCCGGACCGTTCGCCGGGTGAGCCACCAGACCTAATTCGGCGGCCGCTTCCCCGAAACTTGACACGGGATAATTGCCCTCCCTAAACTAGTGATAGTTAGGCTATCAGATTATAAGGAAATGTTGGGCATCAATCCCCGCGACGGCAAGGCGATGTATGAGCTTCAGCTAGAGCTGCATACCCGGGCGAATGGCAGTCGCCCGACCATTTCAGCCGACGAGCTGCTCGATCTGCACCTGCTGCTTGCCCAGGAGCCCGACCTCGACTTCAAGCGCCTCCTGAAGACCAAGCCGTAAGCAGGGTTCGGCCCGTCGAGGGATGCGATCGGGGAGACAGGATTTGAACCTGCGACCCCTTGAACCCCATTCAAGTGCGCTACCAGGCTGCGCCACTCCCCGACGCGCGACCTATTATAGGCGGCCTTTTGGGCGCTTCCCCCGCGCCGCGCGGGGTCGAGGCCGCGCGCCGGAGTCCTCACCTTTCCCGCGTCCGCGAAAGAGCAAACGCACGGGCGTGCCCTCGAACCCGAAGGCCTTGCGCAGTCGCGACTCCAGAAACCGCTGGTAAGAGAAATGCACCAGCTCGGGGTCATTGACGAACACCAGGAACGTCGGACTCCCGGCCTCCACCTGGTTTACGTAGAGCACCGTCAACCGTTTGCCCTTGTGGCTCGGCGGTTCGCGCTCCGCCAGCACGGTCCGCAGCCATCGGTTCAGCTCCGGCGTCGACACCCGGCGCGCACGCGATGCGACAACCTGCAGTGCCAGCGACAACGGCAGATCGGCCCGCTGCCCGGTCTTGGCGGACACATACGCGACCGGCGCCCACGGAGCAAAATCGAACGCGTCCTTCAATCGCTTGCGCCAGACGCGTTCGTCCTTCTCCTCTGGCGAGAGCAGGTCCCACTTGTTGACCACCAGCACCAGCCCGCGCCCGGCCTGCACCACATATCCCGCGATATGCCGGTCCTGCGCGGTCACCCCCTCCCGGGCGTCCATCACCACCAAGGCCACGTCCGCACGCTCCATCGCCCGCAGCCCGCGCAGCAGCGAGTATTGCTCCACCCCTCGCGTTAGGCCGGGCCGCCGGATCCCGGCGGTATCCACGAGCATCACCGACCGGCCATTGCCCTGGCCATCCCCTCCGCTAAACGTGAACGTCGTATCCACCGGGTCACGGGTCGTGCCGGGCACCGCATCCACCAGCGATCGCTCATGCCCCAGCAAGGCATTCACCAGCGAGGACTTCCCCACATTCGGCCGCCCCAACACTGCTACGCGGGCATCGACGCGAGCCGCCGCCACCTCAACCCCGGCGTCCGCCTCTGCTGGAAGTCGCTCAACGACGGCATCCAGCAAATCCCCGCTGCCTGTCCCATGTAAGGCGGACACGCCGAACACCTCACCCAATCCCAGCGCGTAGAACTCGGACACATCCGCGCCCCGCGTATCGATCTTGTTCGCCACCACGATCACCGGCACCTTGGAGCGCCGCAGCAACTCGGCAATGTCGCGGTCGATGGGATTCAGCCCTTCGCGCGCGTCCACCACGAATAACACGCACTCCACCGCCGCCACGGCCTCCTGCGTTTGCGCTTCCATCCGGCGGCGCAGCTCGCGGACGCCTACCTCCTCATCGCGAAGGCGCCCCAGCACCAGGCCGGCCGTATCCACCACCACGAACGACCGGCCCCGCCAGTCGGCCTGCCCGTACAGCCGGTCGCGGGTCAATCCGGGCATGGCGTCGACGATCGCCCGGCGCTCGCCCACCAGCCGGTTGAAGAGGGTGGACTTGCCGACGTTGGGCCGCCCGACAATCGCCACAAAGGGAGTCGCCATGTCTTAACCTCACAAAACGTATACCTAGTCGCCCAAGGATTCCGACAGGCGTCCATATAATAGGCACCGTGCCGGACGGCCGCGTGGTCCTCAAAGAGAATCGCATCATGGTCGTCTCGGACCCACTGGGCGACATCCCCCAGGACAACGATTCGGGCCTGGGCCTCTACTTCCAGGACACCCGCTTCCTGTCGGCCTACGAGTTTCGGCTCAACGGCCTCAAGCCCATCCTGCTGTCGGCCTCGACCGAGGAAAGTTACGTCGCCCTCTTCCAGATGGTGAATCCGGTGCTCATCGTGGACGAAGGCAAGCGCACCATCCCCCAGCAGAGCCTCAGCATCCGGCGCAGCCGGTTCATCTATGGTGGCCTCCACGAACGGATCGGCCTCCAGAACTGCGGCACCGAGTCGGTGGACATCGAGTGCTCGTTCTCGTTCGACGCCGACTTCAAAGACATGTTCGACGTCCGTGGCATGAGTTTCAACTTCTATGGGCAGCGCCTGCCCCTGGAAGCCCACGACTACGGCATGGTCTTCAGCTACCAGGGCCTGGACCAAATCAGCCGGCGCACTGAGGTCATCCTGGAGGACAAGCCGAGCTATCGGCACGACCGGACGGTGCGCTACCAGTACCACCTCGAGCCGCACCAGACCGTCACGCTCATCATCGACATCGTGCCGGAGCTGGGCGGCGAGATTCCCAACCTGGACTACCTCTACGACGATTCCCTGCAGGCGCTGCAACAGTCCTACGGGGCCTGGCAGCAGAGCACGACCGGAATCACCACAGACAACGCGTTCCTGGACAAGGGCGTGCTCCAGCGCAGCTCGAAGGACCTGCGCATTCTGCTGGAAGAGTTCGACACGGGGTTGCTGCCCATGGCCGGCATTCCCTGGTTCAGCGCCCCGTTCGGTCGCGACGCCTTGATCGCGTCCATCCAGACGCTGGGCCTCAATCCCGACATCGCCAGCGGCACGCTCCGCTACCTGGCCGCCCACCAGGGCACCAAGGTTGATCCCAGCCGCGACGAGCAGCCGGGCAAGATCCTCCACGAGCGGCGCTTCGGCGAGCTGGCCAACCTCAAGCAGATCCCCCACACGCCCTACTACGGCTCGGTGGACAGCACGCCCCTCTTCCTGGTGGCGCTCGTGGAGCTCATGGATTGGGTAAACGACCGCGATCTCTTCGTCGAGCTGCTACCGGCGATGTCCGCGGCGCTGGACTGGATCGACAAGTACGGGGACCTGGATCATGACGGGTTCGTCGAGTATGGGGACCATGCCCCGCGCGGGATTCGCAACCAGGGGTGGAAGGACTCGCACGACTCGCTGCTCATGCCGGACGGAAAGCCCGCCGAGCGCCCTATCGCGCTGGTCGAGGTCCAGGGGTACGTCTACCACGCCAAGGCCGGGCTGGCCCGCATCCTGGACCGCCTGGGCGAGACCGGCGCCGCGCAGCAGCTGGCCACCGAGGCGGGTGACCTGCGTCGCCGCTTCGAGCAGGCCTTCTGGCAGGATGACCACCAGTTCTACGCCCAGGCGCTCGACGGCGCCAAGGAGCGGGTGCCGTCCATCACCTCCAACCCGGGCCACTGCCTGTTCTCGCGCATTTGCGATGCCGAACGCGCCGACATCGTCACCGACCGGCTGCTGGCGCCCGACATGTTCTCGGGCTGGGGCATCCGCACCCTGTCGGCCGGCTCGCCCCACTACAACCCGATGAGCTACCACAACGGCACCATCTGGCCGCACGACAACTCCCTGATCGCCGCCGGGCTGCGCCGCTACGGCCACACCGAGGCCGCCCAACAGGTGGTCACCGGCATCCTGGAAGCCGGCATCCGCATGCCCAGCTTCCGGCTGCCCGAGCTCTTCTGCGGGTTCGGCCGCGACTTGCGGTTCGGCACCGGGCCCGCCGAGTACCTGGTGTCGTGCAACCCGCAAGCCTGGGGCGCGGGCGCCGCCTTTCATCTGCTGCAGACCGCGCTGGGGATCTTTCCCGACGCCACGGCGGACCGGGTCTTCCTCTCGCCCATGCCCATTCCGCTGGCGCGCAGCGTAGAGGTGCGCGGCATGCGGGTGGGCACCGGCCATCTGTCATTCCGCGTCACCTACGACGGCGGCCGGCCCGAGGTGGACATCGTCGATGCCCCGGACGGGATGGCCGTGATTCTCGACGACCCACCGGCCGCCGACTGATACTGAAACGACGGTGAGCCACTACCGTGTCCTGATCCCTACCCTGGCGCCCGCCCAGGCCGGCAAGCTGCTCAGGCTGGCCACCAGCTTCACCGCCGCGCCCGAGTCGGGCGGGACGCTGCTGGGCATCATCGAGGTCCCGCCGGATCACTCGCTGGCCCGACCGCCGGTCCCGGGCGAGGCCTACCGTACCCTGCTCGCCCAGACGACCCGGATCGCGACCCGCGCCGCTCCGCCCCTGGCGCCCCTGGTGCGCATCGCCCATGTCGCCGCCCAGGGCATTCGCGAGTCCGCCCTGGAAACCGGCAGCAACCTGCTCCTGCTGGAGAGCGGCGCCCGCGACGACGGCCTCTGGACCAACGCGCTCGAGGATCTCCTCTACGATCCCCCGTGCGACGTGGCGCTGCTGCGCACCGAGGCCGCGGCCCCGCCGATCACCAGCATCCTGCTGGCGGTCCGCGGCGGACCTAGCGCCGAGCTGGCGGTCCAGCTAGCCCGCAGCATCCGCGCCAGTACCGGCGCCACGCTAACCCTGCTGCACATCTTCGATCCCCGCCAGTCACCCGAGGAACGCGCCCGCGAGGAGCAGACGTTCGCCAGCCTGACAGCCCAGGTGAACGGCCCGGTCATCGAGCTCAAGGGCTCCAGCACCAACGTGCGCCAGGCCATCGTCAAGGAGGCGCAACAGCATCAGCTGCTGATCCTGGGAGCCACCCGGTCGCTCATGCACCGGCCCATGGTGCTGGGCGCCCCGCTGCAGCGCATGCTGCGCCGTCTCCCCGGCACGGTGATGATCGTCAAGAAGGCGGGGGTGCCCACCCCCCGACCGGCGCCGGCGCGCACCGAGACGCGGGCCGCCATCACGGAGCAGGTGGACCGATGGCTGACCGAAAACACCTTCGACTCTCGCGAGTTCGATGACCTCCAGCGATTGGTGGACCGCAAGCGGCGCCAGGACCTCACCATCAGCCTGGCGATCCCGGCGATGCCCGGCGCGACCGGCCTGAGCGCGACCCTGCGGAGCCTGAAGCTAGCCCTGATGGGGCGGACGCCCCTACTCGACGAGATCGTCGTGATCGAGATTGGGGGCTCGGCCGCCAGCGAGCGGGCGGCAAGGGTGGCTGGCGTCACGGTCGTGCGCCCGGCCGACGTCCTGTCACGCTACGGCAGCTTTCCGGGCTCGGGCGAAGCGCAGTGGAAGAGCCTGCATGTGCTCAAGGGCGACCTCATCTGCTGGATCGATCCGGCGGGCCCGCCGCCTCAGCCCCGACTGGTGACCGGCCTGCTCGGCCCCCTGCTCACCGACCCCGACATTGCCTATGTCACGGCGTTCTCGCGCCGGCCACCCACCGCCGCCCCCGATCCACTCACGGATTTCGCGCTGCGCCCCTTGCTCAACCTCCTCTTCCCTGCTCTCTCCGGCCTGATCGATCCGCTCAGCCCCGACCACGCCGGCCGCCGCGCCGTCCTGGAGAGCGTCCCGTTTTTCACCGGCCATGGCCTGGCGCTGGGGCTGCTGCTCGCGATCGCCAGCGCTCACGGGCCCCGCGCCCTGGCCCAGGTCGAGGTGGGGCCACGGGCCCGGCGGGAGCCAGCCGACCGGCAGGCAATGGCCTTTGCCCAACTGCAGGTGTGCCTCAAGTATCTCGGCGATCGGCATCGCGTCCAGCTGGTGGACCAGGTCAACCGCACCATCAAGCAGATCCAGTACGAGGACGAGCGCTACTGGATCGCGCAGACGGAGCTGGAGGACACGGAGCGCCCACCGATGGTGACTGTCCCCGAGTACTTCTTGAGCCGGAATCCGGGCGCCCGCCCGGAACCGGTTTGAGCGTCAGTGGAAGGCTCCTGGTGCGTTATGGAGAGGTGATGCGGAAGGCTTCCATCCTGCTCGCCACGGCGGCCCTCCTCGGGGCCGCGTGCGCCACTGCCCCCGGCCATCTCACCGGCGGCAATGGCCCAGGAACGACCTCGGCCGGCTCCCCCACCATCCTCCGGCTGCAACCCGGGGCGGCGGTCCAGGCCGAACCCCAGTCTCAGCCCGGCCTGGCGTACACCATGCGGGTCCGACTCGCCCGGCCAGGGCCGCAGTCCGGGCCGGCGCAGCCCTCCGCCTCGGCCGCACCCGTCACGGACCCGACGGAGAACTCCTCGCCCAACCCGGCACTGCCTCCGACTGACCGCTGCCTGGGCTCC
>DASPZT010000059.1:0-7456 GCA_035636135.1 Candidatus Limnocylindria bacterium
CCCGCCAGCCAGATCGCGATCAGGATCCGGCGGCGGCCCGGCTCCAGGTGGGCAAAAGACATGGCTGGCCGGTAAAACGGCGGGCCGGCCGGGCAGTATGCGGCCTGGGCGACACCCCACCCTGGCCCTCCCCCCGAGCGAAGGGGGATTATGTTCGCGGCCCTAGCGGCTGACTCTATGTCGGGCCAGGTCAGTCGCCAGCGTCCGCAGCTGCACCTCGATCTCCGGGCCCGCATTCGGTGGAGGCGGGAACTCTTGGAGCACCTGCTGGACGAAGCGATCGATCGCCTGGTCGCGGGCCGCCAGCCATGCCCGCCGCGAATAGCTGGGCGATTGCGAACTCGCCCGCGGGTCGTCGGCCAGATTGGTGGCCGCCACCAGTTGGTCGACGAGGACGTGAATGCGGCCAGTTCGGTCGAGTTGCGTCAGCGCAAGGTTGGCCGGCATCGGGCTCCTCCTCGGTACCAGTCAGTAGGGCCCAAGGATACAGCCCGGCTGTCCGATGTCAATATCCTTGCGCTGACCATAGGCACGAGCGGATGTCTCCCTAGGCAGTCAGCCGGTGTGCCTCCTTCGTGTGCTCCTCGAGGGTGTCCTTGGACGGAAACCGGTCGCCGCAGCTCGGACACTCAAGCCCTCGATTTGCGTCCGGCTTGGCCTCGATCTCGGGGTCGTCGAGCATCGTTCACCTCCCTCCTTTCCTCATCCACAGAGTCGGGTCGGGGCAGAAGGATTGGCGCATCGGAGGGCCGTGACCAATCTCCGATTGCCGGCGATTCATCTGTCGTAACCTCGAGGCATGACCAGCTCGGCCTGGGTCGCCGTCAATCCGGCCTCCGCTCCGGATGGCGTTCGATTCCAGGAGCACACCGCCGATATCGGCCTCGAAGTCGAGGCACCATCCCTGGAGGAATGCTTCGCCCGGGCCGCCGCTGGCCTCTTCTCCAGCTTCGCGGAGGAGGCGGCGGCAGCAGGTGAGGAGCGCACGATCACGCTGTCGCTCAGCGCCACCAGCCTGGAGGAGCTCCTCGTTCTCTGGCTGGAAGAACTCCTCTACCGGGCGGATGCCGACCATCTATCGTTTACCGCGTTCAGGGCCGACGCCGTCGACGACACTAGCCTTCGCGGCCAGGCCGTGGCCCGGGTGGCCGGTTCACCGGCGATGGCAGAGCCTCCGATAAAGGGCGTCACGCGACACGACCTGTGGGTGCGCCAGGCGGGTGATACCTGGCGGGCGCACGTCATCCTGGACGTCTAACTACACCTTTGTCTCACCCCCAACCCGACCCTCCCCCTGAGGGGGAGGGAGAAAATCCGGCGGGTCGTTAGCCCTTGAGCACGCCCAGTGGTCGCAGCCGGGCAACCGGCCGCGAGAGGCCGGCGCATTCGCAGGCGTGGACGACCTCGTCCACGCTCTTGTACGCGTCCGGCTGTTCCTCCGGAAGAAACTTGACCGAGCGCGCCACCACCACGACCCCCTGCGCTTCCATCCGGGACGCGAGTTCCTTGCCGCCGACGAGCTTCATGGCCTGGTGCCGGCTCATGACCCGGCCCGACCCATGGCAGGTGGAGTGGAAGGCCTCGCCGCCCTTCTCCCCGACCAGCACATAGGACGGCGTGCCCATCGAGCCGGGCACCAGCACCGGCTGTCCGGTCTGTTGAAAGTCCGGAGGCAGCTCGGCATGCCCCGGAGGCAAGGCCCGAGTCGCCCCCTTCCGGTGGACGCACAGCCGCCGCGCGCGCCCATCGACCTCGTGCGTCTCCAGCTTGGCCAGGTTGTGGGACACGTCGTACACCAGACGCAGGTCGGCTTTGCCCAGGATTTGCTCGAAGGCCCGCCGGATGCCATGGGACATGACCTGGCGATTGGCGCGGCCATAATTCGCGGCAGCTGCCATGGCCGCCAGGTAGCGGGTCCCGTGCGGGGAGTCGACCGGCGCGCAGGCCAGCTGCGGGTCGGGGAGGTCGATCCGGTAGGAGGGCAGCGCGGTGAGCATCTCGCGGACGTGGTCCGTGCAGACCTGGTGGCCGAGCCCGCGCGAGCCACTGTGGATCATCACCGCCACCCGGCCGACCTCGAGGCCAAACGCGCGAGCGACGTCGTCGTCGAAGACCTGCTCAACTTCCTGGACTTCGAGAAAATGATTGCCGGAGCCGAGGCTCCCGAGCTGGCGCAGTCCACGTTCCATGGCGCGCGACGAGACGGGGTCCTTCGTTGAGAGCTCCAGCGCTCCGTAATCCTCGCAATGGGCCAGGTCATCATCCGTGCCATATCCGGCGGCCACCGCCGCCCGGGCCCCGTCCTGGAGCACTCGATCGAGCTCGGCCGAACTCCGCAGCGCCCAGATGGCACCGGCTCCCTGGCCCGTTGGGATAGCACGGGAGAGCTCGTGCATCAGGTCGCGGATGCGCTCGCGAACCGCCTGCGCCGCGAGACGGCCGCTGAGCAGCCGCACGCCGCATGAGATGTCGAAGCCGACCCCACCCGGGGAGACCACCCCTCCGGCGTCCGCGTCGGTGGCGGCCACGCCGCCGATGGGGAAGCCATAGCCCCAGTGAATGTCGGGCATGGCGTAGCTGGCTTTGACAATGCCGGGGAGGGTCGCCACATTGGCGACCTGGGCGAGGGACTGGTCGCCCGTCGCCGAGGGGAGCAAGGCCTCGGAGGCAAACACCACGCCGGGCACGCGCATGGGCGGGTGTTGGGGCAGCTCCCACCGGCAGGCGCCCGCCGGCACTAGGCCCAGATCGGCCACCGATCCCATTACCGTGCTAGCAAGGCTACCGCCTGGAAGCGCATCGGGTCGGCCGCCCGCCGACCAGTCTGCGGCACCCTCCCCTACCCCTCCCTAGAGGTAGGGGACAACAAATCTATGGCGAACAGCCTTCAGCCGGCTGGAAAACCGGGGACGCGGGCAGAAACCGCGCCCCCGGACTGCGATGGCCGCTACGACGAGAGGAACCAATCCTCGGCGTTATCGAGCCAGAATAGTTCGTTGCCCTTGTATCCCTGCAGCTTCTTGTTGTAGGCGATGACGGTCAACTGCTGATAAAGCGGGATCTCGGGAAGGACATCGGCCAAGGCCTTCTGGGCGTCGATGTAGGCCTGCTTGCGGTCCTGTTGCCCGACCGCGGTTCGGCCCTTGGTGAAGGCGGCATCGATGCGAGGATCGTTGGTGAAGGTGTCGTTCTGGCCCTGGCCGCCGTTGGCATCGCTCGGAATCTGCGAGCTCACGTAGCCCGGGTACATGGCGTCCGGCTCAGCCGGTGTGCTGTAGGTGTTGGTGTACATGGCCAGATCGAAGACATGGGTGTAGAGGGTACCCCCGTTCGCGTACGAGCCGAACAGCTTGCCGGCGCGTGGGTTGTTGAACGGCTGGGTCACCTTGATGCCGATCAGCTTGAGGTCCGAGGCGATGACGACCTCTTGCTGTTCGCGGAGGGCGTTACCCGAGGTCGTCACGAGCTTGATCTCCAGGCACTTGCCGTTGGTGGGTGCCCCGGCCGGTGACGACCGGAAGCCCGAGCCGCACTTACTGTTGTCGGTCTTGTACCCGGCATTGTCCAGCAGTTTCTGGGCCGCCGCGGGATCGTACTTGGTGTGCGTGGCGCTGGGGTCCTGGCACCAGGCACCCGTACCCAGGCAGAGCCAGGAGTCCGGCGGGACTGTGGTCTTGCTCTCTAGCAGGGTGTCCACGATCTTCTGCCGGTCGATCCCCATCAGGATGGCCTGCCGTACCGCCTTGTCCTGCAAAAACGCGTTGTGCAGGTTGACATCGATCTTCTCGGCACCACTGTTCGGCAGGATGGTGGTCGTCACCGCGTCCAGGTGCGACAGCGGGCTGAGCAGGGCCGCCCGGAAGTCCAGCCCCATGTCGATGGTGTTGGTCCGCAGATCGGCCAGCTGGGTATTGGTGTCGGGTTCGAACTTAATGGTGATGGTATCGAGGTAGGGCTGGTGCGACCCCCACCAATGCGGGTTCTTCACCAGGGTCATATGATCGCCGGTGACCCACTCCTTGAACATGAAGGGCCCGGTGCCCACCATCCACTTGTCCCAGGTGTCGGTGCCGTTGAAGCCGTTCGGGATGGCGATGCTGAGCTTCTCCTTGGTGATGTCTCCAGACTTCGCCCAGACCTGCTGCAGCAGATGGTCGGGCAGGATGCCGTAGGGTCCGGTTGCCACCGCCAGATAGGGCCCGAAGACGCTCTTGAAGTGGACGACCGCGGTGTAGTCATCCGGAGTGGTGACGCCCGTCACCTGGTCCCATCCGCTGGTGGACAGGATGGGCGTGGGGTTCTTGTCTCGATATTTCAACCAGAAAAAATCGAAGGTCGACTTGACATCCTTGGATGTGAACGGCACGCCGTCATGCCACTTCACGCCATGGCGGAGCTTCCAGGTGACGTCCATGGTCGTGCCGTTGACCTTGACGTCGCCGTTCTCCATCGTCGGGACGTTGGTGGCCAGCTGGGGCTCCCAGTAGTCCGCAATCGTTGGATTCTTGGGAACGTCTACAGCGGCCCTCCCACGGAGCAGCCCTTCCATCACCGGATTCACATCCGCGAAGGCGTGCGTCATGCTGTCCGTAATGCCCGCCGCCAGCAGGGTATCCGGTTCCTGCCACGACGCCACCGTCAGCGAGCCACCGGACTTCGGGCTGGTGGACGTACCGGGTGGCCCCGCGGTGCTGCAGGCCGCCAGCAGAACTCCGCCGACTACGGCGAGGATGGGGCGCCACGCGCCACGGGGGTGAGGTGCGATCATTTCGTTCTCCTTGAGCCCGCCCGTCCATCGAGCGGACAAAGACTCGACACGCCGCGACCCTACGGTGGCCCCCTGCGCGGTGTCAATGAAATGACCGATTTTCTAACGCAGCCTCAGACGTGCCCAACGAACGTTAGAGCATTGAAACTTCTAACCCGGATTAGAGACTATTGCGGAGCGAGCGACTTACAATTTCCTCACCGTCCAGACTTCGCTGACGAAGGATTGCGCAGAGGCATTCGGCATGACCGCACAGCTCCGGGTCGAGGTCGACGACTCGCCGGTCTATGAAGTCCTCCTCGGGCTGTTCGCGTTCAGCCGTCCCGCCGAGTTCGCAGCGAGCGACGCCGAGGCGCCGAGTATCGGCATTAAGCAGGCGGTGGCCTCGCCGCGCCTGAAGCGAGTCATCACCCTCTTGGGTGGCGGCTCGTATCCCTGGGATCAGCTCATCGGCTTCGCATCGCAGATGCCACGGCCGCGAAGTGTGGCGCGTTTCCTCGATGAGCTGGAGCACGCCGACGCGCTCGAAGTTCTGTCGCACATGCTCGGCTTCTACGCCGAGCGGTTCCCGGAGCACGTGCGCGCCGCGATCGCCGACGCCGCGGACGGAAGCCGGACCGCCCGCGACCTGGTCACTCACACCCTGTCCCAGGGCGATCCCCAAAGGCAGGCGGTTACCAGCCAGCTGCTGGCCATGCCGGCTGGCCAGGTGCAAGCCCTTACCGTCGAGGCCGTCCGGCGCTGGAACGAGGAGGTGTTCGCGCAAGTCGAGGCGGCGGTCGCGCCGCTGCTCGCCGGAGACGCCAGCGCCAAGCGGGTTCTCCTCACCTCCAGTCCGGAACTCCTCATCCGGATCGCGACGGGGATTCGATACGTCCCCAAGCCGTGGATCGAGGGTGTACTGCTGATCCCGACGGTCGTGCTGCGACCCTGGGTGATAGCCACAAACTACCGCCGGCTGCGAATCTACTGCTACGCGATTACTGAGGATGCCTCAGATCGCCCGGACCTACCGCTGGCCCCGATGGTGCGGACGTACCAGGCCCTGGCCAACGTCACCCGTTTGCGCCTGATTAAGAGCCTGGTCGCCAGCCCGCTCACCATCGAGCAGCTCTGCCGCCAACTCGAGGAGCCTGAGTCCGCGCTCCGTCCTCACCTGGCGACCTTGCGAGCCGCTCGCCTGGTCGGAATCACCTGCAGCGACCAGACCGTGTATGAGTTGCGTGACGACCTGCTGGCCGCCATCGGACAACCGCTGAAGGCGTACCTAGAGCAAGCCGCAGGCGTCGATTGAGCCTACTGGCTGCCCTCACCGGGAGTACATTCCGGTGGGCCCGGTCCCACGCTTTCGGGCCGTTCGCGAAGCGGGAATGGAACGATCGAGTGATCCGAATTGGGGCCGGAGTTGTCAGGGGATCTGGATCGAGCGCTTGGACAGACCCATCCAGTAGCCATCGATGATGCTGGGCAGCGGTTCTCCGCTGCTGTCGCCGACGCCCAGGGTGACGAACAGCGGCGCCAGGTGTTCCGTCCGGGGATGGGCGTAGCGCACCGCCGGAGCCTTGTGGACGAAATCCGACAGAGTGTCGAGATCGCCGCGCTCCAGGGCCTCGTGCGCCCAAGCGTCGAACTCGGTCGACCACCCTGGGGGTGGAGCGTCGACCCGGAAATCGCGGAGAAAGGGCAGGCCGTGGGTGAGGAACCCACTGCCGATGACGAGCACGCCCTGGTCCCGAAGCGGGCGCAGCCGGCGACCAATCTGGAAGAGCTGCTCGGGGTCGAGGCTGGGCATGGAAACCTGCAGCACCGGGACATCCGCGTCCGGATACATCACCGTCAGCGGCACGTACGCGCCATGGTCGAGGCCGCGGTCCGGCTCTTCGGCGACCTGCTGATCGGAGAGCAACCGTCGCATGTCGGCGGCCAGCTCGGGAGCCCCGGGCGACCGATACTGCGTCCGGTAATAGCGCTCGGGGAACCCGCCGAAGTCGTACACCAACGGCACCCCGGTCCGAGTGGCCCCCAGGGTCAAGGGAGCGGCCTCCCAGTGGGCCGAGACTATCAAGATGGCGGAGGGACGCGGCAGCGCCTGTGCCCAGGCAGCCAGCTGGGCGACCCAGAGCGAGTCATCGACCAGCGGCGGCGCTCCGTGGCCGATGTAGAGGGCCGGCATTCGCCCGCCCTCGTGCGCCCGGTTGGCTCGCTCGGCGACCAAGGCCGCTTCCCGTTCCGGTGGGTTGACCGGGCTGGGTGCCTGCGGCTTCAGCTCCTCGTCCACGCTGCTCCTCATTGTCTGCTGCCGGGGAGTATTCCGTCGGTCTTCGCGCGGGCGGTGCGCTTCGAGACCCCCTCCCCTGCCCCTCCCCGCAAGGGGGAGGGAAAATCGGAAGGGACGACGTCCCTGACCCTCCCCCTGGGGGGGAGGGAGAATCCTGGTGACCCTCCCCACAAGGTGGGAGGGAGAATCCTGCGTCTGGCATGCTTACCGGCATGTCCAACATTTTCACGCCCGTCATCCATCCCCGAATCGACCTGCGCAGAAAAGAGAAGCCGGTAAAGGTGGCCGACTTGATGCGGGGTGGCAATACCCCGATCACGCGGTTCAACACCTGGCTGGCGGTCAAGGTCACCAGCGGTGTCGGAACCATGTGGTGCGCCTACGCCTTCGCCGCCCTGGCGCTGGTGTCG
>DASPZT010000060.1:0-6440 GCA_035636135.1 Candidatus Limnocylindria bacterium
ACCGCGGGCCTCCCCGGAATCGGCGCCTGGATGCGGACCGTGGCCGAGAGGGCCAGCGACAGATCGTTCTGCAGGGCGGTGATCTTGCGCACCGCCACCCCCTTAGCCGGCTGGAGCTCGTACTGGGTCACCGCCGGGCCCGAGTTCACGCCGATCACCTTGGCCTCGACGTCAAAGCTGAGCAGCGTCTGCTCGATGGTCTTGATGTTGGCCACGATCTCGTCCTGCAGCCGTTCCTTGCGCACCGTCACCGTGTCCAGCAAGGACAGCTCGGGCTTCCGCCACTCGCGGGGCGGCTCATCGTCCTCCTCATCCGCCACCAGCATCACGGCGGCCGCCTGTTCCTGCTCTAGCTGTGCAGGCACCTTGGTCGCTTCTCCATCCGGTTCGGGGCGGACGATGGTCGGCCGGGCCGCCACCCGGGCCGGCGGCACGGGATCGGCCGCGGCCAGGCCCTGGATGGGGACCAGCACCGGTTCCTCGACATCGCGCGGCGGCTGGGCCACCGGACCCGCGACCCGGACCACGGGCCGGCCGCGCACCGCGCGCTCGGCCAGGATGGTGCGCCGCTCCTGCTGCGCGTCCTCGTACCGCTCGCGGACCAGCCAGGCCAGCTGGCGAAGGGAGAGATCAAAGGCCAGCACCAGCGCGCCCAGCACCACGGCGGTCAGCACCAGCAGGCTGCCGGCCGTGCCCAGGAAGCTGCGCAGAGCCTCGGTTTCCGCCCGGCCGACCGCCCCACCGCTGCCGGCACTGGCCAGCTGCAGGAGGCCGAGCACACCGCCCAGCAAGAAGACGATCCCCAGGCCACGGCCCAGGGTGAAGCTCTCGATCCAGGGCGCCAGCAGCTCCAGGCCGGCCGCCAGGGCGGCCAGGATGACGACGATGACGCCCACCCCAAACAGCCCATCCAGGCCGAGTCGGAGGGCCTGCATCGCCGAGCCGCCGCCGCTGGGCAGGTAGACGGCCAGGGCGATCAGCGCCGCCACCAGCAGGCCAGCCAGCCCGGCCAGTTCCCGTTGCTGGCGGGCGGGTACCTTGAGCGACGGGACGCGGATGCGCCGGATCTTGAACCGCGTCCGGCTAGCCGGGCGCCGGGCACGCCGGGTGACGCGTTTGCGTCGGGTTTTCATGGTTGGATCACTTCAGGACGTGAACTGCGACGGAGGCTACGACGTTACGCAGCATTTTACCAGCGGGAGCCAGGGTGTCCCATCCCCAACGGCTGCCGCCGGCAGCCCTCTAGATCTCCACCACGATCGGGATGATCATGGGGCGCCGCCGGGTCTGCTCGTAGAGGTACCGGCTCATGGCGTCGCGCACCGCGCTCTTCACCACCTGCCATTCGGGGGGACCCTGCCCGCCCAGCTTGTTGATGGTCTTGGTCACCTGATCGCGAGCGGCATCCAGCAGGGTGTCAGACGTTTGCTGATGCACGAAGCCGCGGGAGATCAGGTCGGGGTCGCCCACCAGCTGGCCCGTGTCCTTGTTGACGGTCACGATCACGATGAAGATGCCGTCCTGGGATAGCACCCGACGGTCGCGCAACACCACCGAACCCACGTCGCCGACGCCTAGCCCGTCGACGAAGACGTAGCCGGCCGGCACTTTGTTACGTAGGTGGGGCGCCCCGTCCAACTCCACCACGTTCCCGTCATCGACCACCACCACTCGTTCCTTGGGGATGCCCACGTCGTGCGCAATTTCGGCGTGGTGCGCCAGGTGTCGGAACTCGCCGTGAACCGGCAGGAAGAACTTCGGCTTCACCAGGTTCAGCATCAGCTTCAGCTCCTCCGAGTTGGCGTGCCCAGAGGCGTGCACCCGGTGCAGCGGCGGGTAGAAGACGCGGGCACCGTGCTTGTAGCAGTTGTTGATGGTTCTCGATACCAGCTCTTCATTCCCGGGGATAGGGCTGGCGGACAGGATGACGCTGTCGCCGGGCTTGAGCTTGACCTGGGGATGCTCCTGGGCCGCGATCCGGGTCAGCGCCGAGAGGGGTTCACCCTGGCTGCCGGTGGACAGGATCACCAGGCGCTCGTCGGGCTCTTTCCCGATGTCCTGGATCTTGACCATCAGGTCGGACGGGATGTCGAGGTAGCCGAGCTCCTGGGCGATGGCGACGTTGTTGATCATCGAGCGGCCGACCACCGCCACCTTGCGCTTGTAGCGCGCCGCGGTTTGCATGGCTTGCTGGATCCGATAGATGTTCGACGCAAAGGTGGAGATGATAATCCGGCCCGGGCACTGGCCGAAGATCTCCTGGAAGGCTTCGCCCACCACCCGTTCGGAGAGAGTGAAGCCCTCCCGCTCAGCGTTGGTGCTATCCGACATCAGCATCAGGACGCCCCGGTCGCCGTAGTGGGAGAGCCTGGCCATATCGGTAGGCGCGCCGTCGGCCGGGGTCTGGTCCATCTTGAAGTCCCCCGTGTGGATGACGACCCCGGCTGGGGTTTCGATGGCCAGCGCCACCCCGTCCGGGATGCTGTGCGCGACGTGGATGAACTCGACCTTGAAGGGGCCGAGCTCGATTCGGTCGCCGGCCTTGACCTCGTGCAGCTGGGCGGTGTCCAGCAGCTTGTGCTCGCGCAGCTTGTTCTTCAGCAGCCCCAGGGTCAAGCGGGTGCCGTAGATCGGGGCGTTGATCCGGGGCAGCACGTAGGGCAGCGACCCGACGTGGTCCTCGTGGCCGTGGGTCAGCAGGAACGCCAGCACGTGTTCCTTGCGCTCCACCAGGTAGGTGATGTCGGGGAGGACGAGATCCACCCCCAGCATCTCCTCCTCAGGGAACATCAGCCCAGCATCGACCACGACGATGTGCTCGTCGTACTCGAGCGCCATCATGTTGCGCCCGATCTCGCCCAGCCCGCCCAGCGGGATGGCCTTCAGCAGCGGCTTCTTAGGCAACCTGGCTAGCCAAACAGGCTGAGCTGGTGGTCCGGGTCAGCGCCGCCGGCGGCCGACGCCGCCGGGACCGGGGCCGGCTGCCGGGCCGCCCGGTCGAGATAGGTGCGAACCGCCTGGAAGTCCTGCTCGAGGGTCTGCATCAGGAAACTGTTGTACAGGGCCGCCGCCGGATGGTAAATCGGGATATAGGCGGTGGCATTCTTGAAGAGTACGCGACCGTGCACGCGGGAGATCGAATCGTGCCCGGGCAGGAGACGGGCTAGGGCGTGCCGCCCCAGGATGAGGACGACCTCCGGCTTGATCAGGGCCAGCTGTTGGTCCAGGTAGGGGGCGCAGGCCTGGGCTTCCTCGGGCAGGGGATCGCGATTGCCGGGAGGCCGGCATTTCAGCACGTTGGTGATGAAGACCTCAGCCCGCGACAGCCCGATGCCCCGCAGCAGCTGATCCAGCAGCTTGCCCGCGGCGCCCACGAAGGGTTCGCCCTGCTGGTCCTCCATCTGGCCCGGGGCTTCGCCCACGATCACGATCCGGGCGTTCTGGGGCCCGACCCCGGGGACGGCGTGGGTCCGGCTCGATCCGAGGGCGCAGCGCCGGCAGTCATGCACCGCCTCGCCGAGCGCCGCCAGATCCGGAAAGGAAACCAAGCCGCCGGAAAGTATAAGGCCGCCAGCCGCTGCTGGCGCAGCGAATTTTGGAGTTAGCCCGAATCTACCGAGCGGACGAAGCAGCTTGGGATGCGGGACGAGATGAGCGCAAGCCCGGATCTACCGGTCGGGCGCCGCAGATCGGGATGCGGGGCGTGCCGAGCCGAAGGAGGCGACGAGCACCGCAGCGAGCGTACCCGTTGGTACGTGAGCGAGGCGCGGAGGAGTCGACGCCCGGATCGGCCGCATCCGCGCCCGAGATGCCAGCTCGAGCCGGTGGATTCGGGCTTAGGGAGGCGACGAGCACGCGAGGGCGCGCACCCGTCGGTGCGTAACCGAGCGCGCGCAGGCGCCAACGCACGGATCGCTCGCATCCGCGCCCAAGATGCGAGTTCGTTTCGGTGGATTCGGGCTTAGAGGCGGCGCGGCCCATCGCCTCACGCCGCCTCGATCTGCCGAAACGTTATGACCTAGCGCCGGCCCCGGTTCCCGCTCCGGTCGAACTCGCGCCGCGGGCCTCGGTCGCGGTAGCCACCGCCGCCTGCCCCTCCGTCCGTCCCACCACCGATCGGACGCCGCCGATCGCTAGCACTGACCACCCAGTCCCCGGTGGTGATGCCCTTGGCCTCCTGCAGCACCGCTTTGCGGGACAGGTTGATGCGGCCCTGGCTGTCGACTTCGGTCACCTTGACCTCGATCTCCTGGCCCACCTGGACCGCGTCCTCCACCCGCTCCACCCGCTCCTCCGCCAGCTGGCTGATGTGCACCAGGCCGTCGGTATTGGGCATGATCTGGACGAACGCCCCGAACGGCATGATCCGGACCACCTTGCCCTTGTAGTTCTTGCCGACCTCGACTTCGCCGGTGAGGTCCCGGATCATCTGGATGGCCTTGTCGGAGGCCTCGCCGTTGACCGACCCGATGATCACGCGGCCGTCATCCTCCACGTCGATGGAGACCCCGGTCTCCTCGATGATCTTGCGGATCGTCTTGCCTCCGGGACCGATTACTTCCCGGATCTTGTCGGGATGGATCTGGATGGTGACCATGCGCGGAGCGTAGGCCGACATGGTGGTCCGCGGGCTGCCCAGCGTGGCGTTCATCTTGTCCATGATGAACATCCGCCCCTCGCGGGCCTGCGCCAGGGCTCGGCCGATCAGCTCGATGCTGATGCCCTTGACCTTCATGTCCATCTGCAGCGCCGTGATGCCCGTCGCCGTGCCGGCAACCTTGAAGTCCATGTCACCCAGCGCGTCCTCGACGCCCTGGATGTCGCTCAGAATGGCGGACCGGCCGCCCTCCCCGGTGATCAGGCCCATGGCGATGCCCGCCACCTGGGACTTGGTGGGGACGCCCGCATCCATCAGCGCCAGGCTGGCGCCGCAGGTGCTGGCCATCGAGGTCGAGCCGTTGGACGACAGCGTTTCGCTCACGAGGCGAATGGTGTAGGGGAAATCCACTTCTGTGGGGATGACCGCGGTCAGAGCGCGCTCGGCGAGTGCCCCGTGCCCGATCTCCCGGCGGCCGGGAGACCGCAGCGGCCGCACCTCGCCCACGCTGAACGGCGGGAAATTGTAGTGGTGCATGAAGCGCTTGGACTCTTCCAGGCCCAGGCCGTCGAGCTTCTGCTTGTCCCCGATCGACCCCAGCGTCACGATGCTCAGCACCTGGGTCTGGCCCCGCGTGAACAGCGCCGAGCCGTGGGTCCGGGGTAGGAGTCCCACCTCGCAGCTGATGGGCCGGATCTCGGTCGTCTGCCGGCCGTCGGGGCGCATTCCGTCGTCCAGGATTTTCTGGCGGACCCGCTGCTTGACCTTGGCGTCGAAGGCCTTGGCCAGCTGGGTCAGCCGGTCGGCTAAGCGCGGGGACAGCTCGGCGACCGTCTCCTTCTTCAGATCATCCAGCGCCGACTCGCGCAGGCTCTTGCTGGGGTTGAAAAGAGCGGCATCCAGGCGCTCGGCCAGGTACTGGTCGACAGCCTGGTCCACTTCGGCATCCACCACTGCGGGGGTCACCTGGACCTTGGGCGTCCCCACCTCGCGGGCGAAGGCCTCCTGCAGGTCGCACAGGCGCACGATCTCGGCATGCGCCCGCCGCATGGCCTCGATCACGGTGTCCTCGGGGACCTCCTTGGCCCCCGCCTCGACCATGATGATGGCCTCCCGGGTGCCGGTCACCACCAGGTCCAGCTGGCTGTCCTCCATCCGGTTCACCGGTGGGTTGACCACCAGCTCGCCCTCGAGCAGCCCCATCCGCACGGCGGCGATCGGCCCCAGGAAGGGGATCTTGGAGATGGTCAGCGCCGTCGAGGCGCCCACGATGGCCATGGTGGCCGGGTCAGCATCCTGGTCGACCGAGAGCACGGTCGCGATCACCTGGACGTCGTTGCGGAAGTCCTTGGGAAAGAGCGGACGCACCGGCCGGTCGATCAGCCGGCTGTTGAGGACGGCCGTTTCGCTGGGCCGGCCCTCCCGGCGGATGAAGCCACCGGGGATCTTGCCGGCGGCGTACAGCTTCTCTTCGTAGTCGCAGGTCAGCGGGAAAAAGTCGATGCCCTCGCGGGGCGACTCCGACATGGTGGCGGTGACGAGGAGCACGGTGTCCCCCATGCGGAGGAGGACGGCGCCACTGGCCTGGCCAGCCATTCGACCGGTCTCTATAGTTAGCGTCCGTCCGCCAATTTGTAATTGCGTTTGCTTCACGAAAACCCTCCTGGGGTGCCGCGCCGGAGCGCGGCCAATTTGGTTTATCGAGTTCGACCCAGGTGACCCGCCTCGAGGAGGGTTAGGGGTTGGGGTCCGAAGAAGGTCGGCTGACGCCTGACGTTCTCCGCGCACCAATCTCTAACCCGTTCCGTGGGGGGCCCTGGCGGCCGTTCGCACGGCCGAGATA
>DASPZT010000061.1:0-6998 GCA_035636135.1 Candidatus Limnocylindria bacterium
CCAGGACCAGGGTCATCGCCGGGTCAAGGGTACTCGCGAGGGACGGCGCCTACGGGTCACCGTCCCTCCGCTGAATTTGGGGGCTTAAGGCCAGTTCGGCTTCGGGTATTCCGGCTTGGCCGAGGCGACGGTCGGCGGGTACACGAAGACGGCCTGCCCGCTCTGCCACTGTTCGATGTAGACGCCCGCCACACCCTGCGGCTTCCCGACGCCGTCGAAAGAGATCGGACCCTGGACGGTCTGATAGGTGCCGGTGTGCAGCGCCGTAATCAGCGCTTTGTTGTCGATGCTGTTGGCCTTCTTCGCCGCCTGATCCACCACCTGGCCCACACTGTAGGCCTCGGCCGAATCGGCGCTGATGTCGCCTGGTTTCCCGCCGAACTTGGCGACGAATTCGCTCACGAACTTATCGTTGCCGTAGGCCTTGGCGTCCGGCGTCCACCCGGCCGGGACCATGATCCCCTCCGTGTTGGCGCTTCCGACCTTGTCACTGAAGTCCTTGCCCTGATCCGGGCCGGTCGTCTCCACCAGTGACTTGGGGTTGTAGTGCTGTTGCTGGAACACCTTGATGAAGGCCACCCCGTCGGGCTCCTGGGTCCCCAGGATGGCCACGTCGGCCTTGGAGTGGACTACCTGCAGGGCCAGCGGATCCCAGCTGGTCGCTTCGGCCGGATAGACCTTGTACGACGCGGTCGTGATGCCGCCGGCTTCCAGCAGGGTCTTGGCCTTGTCGATCTGCGGTTGGGTGAAGGGATCGTCCTCCGTCGCGTAGGCGGCGGTCTTGGGGCGTTGGTCGGTGGGCAGCGACAACAGCCACTTCGTATAGCTCACCAGGTTGTCCTCCACCGCGGCCGGCTGCACGAAGAAGATGGAATGCAGGCCGCGTTCGAAGACCTTCGGTCCTCCGCCCGCCGGTTCGGGGAACGCGTACCCGTAGCGGTCGGTCACGGTGGAGGCCGGGATGGTGAGCAGGCTGCTGAAGGGTCCGAACACCAGCGCCACCTTATCCTGCGTGATCAGGTTCTGATAGTTGGTCACCACCTGCTGGGTGCTGCTGGCATCGTCCACGTATTTCATGGTCACCTGGTGCCCGAGCAAGCCGCCCTTGGCGTTGACGTCCTGCGCCCACAGGTCGTAGCCCTGCTGGAGCGCCTTGCCGTCTCCCGAGAAGTCACCAGACAATGAGACCGACACCCCAATGGTGATGGGCGTTCCGGGGGTGGGCGTCGCCGCGGTGCCTCCCCCGCACGCTGAAAGGACCAGGCCGAAGCCTGCCAGGACTGTGGTCACCGGCTTGCGCATGCTCCCTCCCTGCCTGCTCGACACAAGCTTGTTCCTTGCGCTGAACAAACGATTGTCCTATGTTAAGCGCGGGTCCAAACGGATGTCAATGAGGAGGGCGGTATGCCGGTCACGCTGAAAGAGCTGGCGGCCCGCGCCCGGGTTCATCCCTCCACCATCTCGCGGGTGGCCAACCACGACCCCAGCCTGCGGATCGCCCCCGCCACCCGGGCCCGGATCGAGGCGCTCCTGCGGGAGACGGAGTACCGGCCCAACGGGATCGCCCGCGGCCTGAAGCTGCGTCAAACCTTCGTGCTGGCCGTGGTGATTCCAGATGTGACCAATCCCTTCTTCGCCGCCCTCTTCCGGGGGGTCGAGGACGGCGCCTCGCCGAGGGGCTATAACGTGCTTCTTTGCAATACCGACGGCAGCCCGGAACGGCAGCGCTCCCATCTGCAGAGCCTGCATGCCCGCCGGGTGGACGGGGTCCTGCTGGCCAGCACCTTCCTGAACGACCCGACGGTCCGGTGGCTGCGCAGCCAGCGGATGCCGTACGTACTGGTCAACCGGTTTAGCGACGAGGGCCAGGATCCGTTCGTCGGCTCGGACGACGTGCTGGGCGCGCGGCTGGCCACCCAGCACCTGGTCGAGCTCGGCCATCGCCGCATCGGTCACCTGGCCGGGAAGGCCACGGTGAGCACCGGCGTGCTGCGCCGCCGCGGCTACGTGGCCGCCCTGGCCGACAGCGGGCTGCCGGTGGATCCGCGGCTGGTGGCGGAGTCGGGCTACGTCGAGGAAGGCGGGGCGCAGGCCGCCGAGCGCCTGTTGTCGCTACCCGACCCGCCCACCGCGCTGTTTGCCGTGACCGACATGACGGCGGTGGGCGCCTTCGGGGCGGCGCGACGGATGGGCCTGCGCATCCCCGACGACCTGGCCATCGTTGGCTACAACGACATCCCGCTTGCCAGCCGGCTGGTGCCTGGCCTCACGACGGTCCACGTGCCGATCCATGAGTTTGGTTCGGCCGCCGCCAGGCTGCTGCTAGAGCAGATCGAGACCGGCGTCCAGAGTCGCCGGCGGCTGGTCTTCAACCCCGAGCTGGTGGTGCGGGGGTCAACCGTCCCGGGTGCCGATGCCCCGGCTGGACACCCGTCCATCCCGGCCTTCGCCACCGAATAAAGGATGCGTTGACACCTGAAAATGTCGACTGTTATGGTAGACAAACGTTTGCGCTTTTTGATCTCCCTCCCCCTTGTGGGGAGGGCAAGGAGCGGGTCGTGGCCTTCGGATGAGCGCGATAACGGCTGATCGCCAGACGCTCGGCTGGATCGGCACGGGCCGGATGGGGTCGGTCCTGGCGCACCGGCTGTTGAGTCACGGTTGCGACCTCACCGTCTACAACCGCACCCGGGCCAAGGCCGAGCCGCTCGCCAAGCTCGGCGCTCGTATCGTCGACCACCCGGCAGAGCTGGCCGACCGCGACATCGTCATTACCTCGGTGGCCGGCTCAAAAGATTTCGTGGAGGTCATGACCGGGCCTCACGGGCTGCTCGTCAATGCCCGGCGGGTGCCCTCGCTGGTGATCGACTCGTCGACGGTCTCGATGGGTGTCTCCAGCGAGATCCGGGCGAAGGCTGCCAGCCTGGGGGCGGCGCTGCTGGCCGCTCCGGTAAGCGGCAACCCGAAGGTTGCCCGCGCCGGGAAGCTCAGTCTGGCCGTCTCGGGACCGAAAGAAGCCTATGACCGGGCCCTCCCCTACCTCCAGATGTTGGGAAAGAGCGTGACCTACGTGGGCGAGGGCGAGGCTGCCCGCCTGGTCAAGATCTGCCACAACCTGGTGCTCGGCGTGGTCACCCAGATTCTGGCCGAGACCACGGTGCTCGCCCAGCGGGGTGGCATCGCCCGGTCGGCGTACCTGGAATTCATCAATGACAGCGTGATGGGGTCGACCTTCAGCCGCTACAAGACGCCGGCCTTCGTCAACCTCGATTTCACACCGACCTTCACCGGTCACCTCTTGCGCAAGGATTTCGAGCTCGGCCTGGAGGCTGCCCGGCAGCTGCACGTGCCCCTCCCGGTGTCCGCCCTCGTCCACCAGATCGTCGTCACCCTGATCGGCAACGGCCTGGGCGACGTCGATTTTGCGGCCCTGCTGGAGCTGGAAGCCCGCGGGGCGAATCTGTTGTTAGCCGCCGAACGGCGGACCATTTCGGATGGACTCGAGGCGTCCGATGCCGGGGCGTAAGTCCGAGTTCACGGTCACGTCGGTACCGGCCCCCGGCCGGATGAACGTCGACTGGGAAGAACGGGTCGATTTCCGGCGGCTGCACGAGTACCGCCTTGGCCGCGCCCGCCGCGCCATCACGGAGGCCGGGCTGGGTGGCGTGCTCGTCTTCGACATGAACAACATCCGCTATCTCACCAGCACCACCATCGGCGAGTGGGCTCGCGACAAGGTGGCCCGCTTCGCCCTCCTCACCCCCACCGGCGACCCGATCCTGTGGGACTTCGGCTCGGCGGCCAAGGCCCACCGGTTACACGCCCCCTGGCTGAAACCCGAGAACTCGCGCGCCGGCATGACCGGCCTGCGCGGATCGGTCGCGCCGGAGGCGGGCCTCTCCGACGACGTGGCGCGGACCGTCAAAGAGCTGATGCGGGAGGCCGGCGTCGCCGGCGAGCCGCTGGGGGTGGACATCGCCGAGCTGCCCATGATCTTCGCCCTCCAGGCCTGCGGCATCAAAGTGGTCGATGGCCAGCAGGCCATGCTGGACGCGCGCCAGATCAAGTCGCTGGACGAGATCGTCCTCCTCAGCATGTCGGCGGCGTTGGTTGATGGCGTCTACCAGACCATCTATGAGGCCCTGAAGCCGGGCATCCGGGAGAATGAGATTGTCGCCCTCGCCAACAAGCAGCTCTACGACATGGGGTCCGATGACGTGGAAGCCATCAACGCGGTGTCCGGGGAGCGATGCAGCCCGCACCCGCACGTCTTCTCCGATCGCCTGATCCGGCCCGGGGATCAAGCCTTCTTCGACATCATCCAGTCCTACAACGGCTACCGCACCTGCTACTACCGCACCTTCAACGTCGGTCGCGCTACCCAGAGTCAGCGAGACGCGTACAAGAAGGCCCGCGAGTGGATCGACGCCGGCATCGATATGGTCAAGCCGGGCCTGACCACGGACCTGATCGCCAAGGCCTGGCCGAAGGCGCAGGATTTCGGGTTCGACAGCGAGATGGAGGCCTTCGGCCTGCAGTTCGGGCACGGGCTGGGGCTGGCGCTGCACGAGCGGCCGATCATCAGCCGGCTCAACTCGCTCCAGTTCCCCGTGGAGCTGAAAGAAGGGATGGTGTTCGCGCTGGAGACGTATTGCCCGGCGGACGACGGCCATTCCGCCGCCCGCATCGAGGAGGAAGTCGTGGTGACGGCGACGGGTCACGAGGTGATCACCCTCTTCCCCGCCGAAGAGCTCGTCATCGCGAACGCCTATTGAGCACCAGGGTCGAGAAGCCTAGGTCGGCCGAGGTCGACCGCACCACCCGCCTGCGTCTCTACCAGCTGATGGTCGAGCTGCGCGACTTCGAGCAGCGCGCCTATGAGCTCTTCCTCGAGAACCTGGTGCGGGGCACCAGCCACCTGGCGCTCGGCCAGGAGGCGATCGCCGCCGGCTACGCGGTGGCCATGCGCGCCGACGACTACACCTTCTGTACCTACCGCGGCCACGGGCACACCCTCGCCCGCGGCGCGTCGATGGCCGCTGCCATGGCGGAGCTGCTCGGCCGCGGTAACGGCATGCTGCACGGTAAGGGAGGATCGATGCATCTGACCGACGTCTCGCATGGGGCGATGGGATCCTATGCGATCGTCGGCGCCCACCTGCCCATTGCGGCGGGAGCCGCCTGGTCCGCGCAGGCCCGCAAGTCCGGCCAGGTCGCCGTCTGCTTCTTCGGCGACGGCACGACCAACATCGGCGCCTTCCACGAAGGGCTCAACCTGGCGGTGGTCTGGAAGCTGCCGGTGGTCTTCGTTTGTGAGAACAATCAGTACATGGAGTACACGCCCATTCGATCGGTCACGGCCGTGGAGCACCCGGCCGCCGACCGCGCCTCGGCCTATGGGCTGGAGCCAATCCTGGTGGATGGCAACGATGCCGACGTGATGTATGGGACGGCGCTCCGGACGATTGGCAAGGCCCGCGACGGCGGCGGCCCGTCACTGGTGGAAGCCGTCACCTACCGCCACGGCGGGCACTCGCGCGCAGACCCGGCCAAGTACCGGCCGGAGGCCGAGGTGCGCGAGTGGCTGAGCCGGGACCCGGTTAAGCGCTATCGCGAGCGGCTCTTGGCGGCCGGCATCGACGAGGCGGAGCTCAGCGAGATCGACACCCGCGCCCAGCAGAAGGTCGACGCGGCGACCGACGAGGCGCGCCACGGCGCCCCCGCCCGGGTCGATCAGATCGAACGCCAGGTGTGGAGCGACGGAGGCTCCGCATGGCGGAACTGAGCTTCCGCGAGGCGATCGCGGCCGGCCTCGCCCAGGAGATGGAGCGCGACCCGCTGGTCTACTTCATCGGCGAGGACGTGGGCGCGGCCGGCGGCGTCTTCAAGGCGACGGTTGGGCTGTTTGAACGGTTCGGTCCGGAGCGCGTGCGCGACACGCCGATCTCGGAGCAGGCGATCATCGGTGCGGCCATGGGCGCTGCCATGACCGGGCTTCGCCCGGTGGCCGAGATCATGTTTTCCGACTTCCTGGCCACCTGCTGGGACATGGTGGCCAACCAGGTGGCCAAGACGCGCTACATGACGGACGGGCAGGTCTCGCTCCCGCTCGTGATCCGGACCGCCAATGGGGGCGGCACCCGGTTCGGAGCCCAGCACTCGCAATCGCTGGAGAACTGGGCGATGGCGGTGCCAGGCCTGAAAGTGGTGGCCCCCTCGACGCCGGCCGATGCCAAAGGGCTGCTGGCCGCCGCCATCCGGGACCCGGACCCGGTGCTGGTCTTCGAACAGAAGTCTCTGTACGGGATCAAGGGGGAGGTGCCCGACGGCGAGCATGTCGATCAGTTGGGGACCGCGGCCGTTCGCCGGACGGGCCAGGACTGCACCATTGTGGCCCTGGCCGCCATGGTGCCCAAGGCGCTGGCCGCGGCCCAGCAGCTGGAGAGCCTGGGCATTGACGCCAGCGTGATCGATGTCCGCTCCCTCGTCCCCCTCGACACCCGCACTATCCTTGGAGACGTGCGACGCACCGGCCGCCTATTCACCGTCGAAGAAAACCCGCGCCTCTGCGGTTGGGGGGCGGAGATCGCCTCGATCGTGGCCGACGAGTGCTTCGATGACCTGGATGGACCCATCGTGCGGATCACCACCCCGCACGTCCCGCTGCCGGCAGCCGACGTGCTCGAGGACATGGCCATGCCGTCGGTCGACCGGATCGTCGAGACCGTGAAAGGAGGGATGCGATGACCCCCGTCAGCGAGTTGATCGCCGTTCGGCACACCGACCTCTACATCGACGGCGAGTGGCGGCCCGCCTCCGACGGCCAGCGGATCGAGGTCCAGGATCCCGCCACCGGCGAGGTGATCACGACCGTGGCCAGTGCCTCGGTGAAGGACGCGCTGGATGCGGTGCAGGCCGCCCACCAGGCGCGGCGGCTGTGGGCCAGCCGGGCTCCGCGCGAACGGGCCGAGATCCTGCGCCGGGCCTTCGACCTGATG
>DASPZT010000062.1:0-15200 GCA_035636135.1 Candidatus Limnocylindria bacterium
GTCGTCGAGGTGCCTACGGTCTTCAGGGAACGGCTCTATGGGTCTTCGAAGATGAGCTGGCGCATCGTTCTGGAGGCGCTCCGGGTCACCGCCTCCCTGCGCCTTGCCCAGATTACTCCACGTCCCATCCCGACCGGTCACGTCTGAGACTTCAGCCGCAGGCGTCGGTGCCCGGGCCCTCCAGGTCGTAAATCCGGATCGTCTCCTCTCCCCGGCTGACCCTCAGCGTTTGATCGCGCAGGGCTAACATGCCGCCGTAGTCGAGATCGAGCCCATTCGCCTCCTCCAGGAATTGCACCCGTGACCAGCCGGCGGGGTCGTCAAACACTGCCACTGGCCGGCCACACCCAATCAGTTGCTCAAAAACCGAGCTCTTGCTGTTGATGAGGGCGTGCCCATCGACGACCACCCAGCGGGCGCCCTGCAGGCGGAGACTCCCGATGGTGGCGTCGGCCCCTGGCGTAATGATTCGGTGTGCCGGATCCAGCCCGACGTTGACATTCCAATGCCGTTCCGTATAGATCACCAGGTCCGGAGCCCGGGTCGCCACCATCGGCCCCGGGTGGGAGGCCAGCCAGCGACCGGCTGCCCCGGTGCCGCTGGCCTCTCGAGCCGGACCGCTTCCGGTCCAGCCGGTGACCAGGAATGCTCCGCAGACAATCAGGGCCATGGTCCACCGGAGGGCTGGCCGTTCCAGCAAGGTGACGGCCCGGGCCACGACGAGTGCCCCAAACACCACGCACACGACGATGGCCCGCGGGACCTTGTCGTGGGCCGCCGTGTAGAAGAGAAGCGACCCCATCAGGCTTCCCGCGGCGATTGCCGCCAGAGGATCGAGTTTCTTCCAGTTCCAGGTGAGCGCCGCCATGCCAACCGCAGCCGCCACGATGATCGCCGGGCCCGAGAACTCCCAGAACGTCCGGGGATAGAAATCGAGAAACGCGAATGGGAGCGCGACTGTCCCATCAGAGCGAAGAACGTGATTCTGGAGTTCCGCGGGCAGCCGGAACCAGCTGAGGCTTCTGCCGGCAAGGGCCAGCCCGTAGATAACCGCCAGGGCGAGGAGCGGCACGACGACGCAGAGGCTCGCCAATCGGCCTGTGGGCGCCCGGGGGGGCACATCATGGCGCAGGTACCACCACCCCAACCACACCAGCACTGCCAGGAGCGGCAGGAGGACCGGGACCAGGCGGTAGCTGAGGCTCAACGTCGGGAGGAAGACGCCCAGCGTCAGGAGCACCAGGCCTCTCGAGGGCCGTCCATCCCACCAGCGGTCGATCAGATAAAGCACGATCGCCACGCCGGCCAGGCCGGCTGCCTCGGCCACGATCCGGTGCCCGTAGATGATGCCGAGTGGCACGGCTCCGGCGAAGGTACCAGCGACGGCCGCCGCCGGGGCGCCCCATCGTCGCCAGGCCAGTGCCATCAACACCATCACCATCACCACCCCCGCCAGGCCGCTGAACCACGTCAGATTCTCCGGAGAGACGCCGGCGGCCATCAATGTCCCCAGGATCAGATCGTGCCCGAGCTTCCAGTGGCGGCCAAAGATCGACACATGGAGGTTTCCGTGACGAAGTTGAGGCCACACGCCTGGGTGGGTGAGGAGCGAAACCAGGAAACGCCCGGTCGTCGCAGCCCAGCCTTCGTCGTACGCGACGGGGCCGCTCCCCGGTAAGCCATCGAGACGGAGACGCACCGTCAGCAGCAACAGGGCGCCGACGCCCGTCAGACTCGCCAGGCGGCGAGCGCGTGGGGGAAGGAAAGTCTGTCGGGCCGGCGCTGGCGGCGCCCCGATGCGAGGGACACCATGGCGTTCCACAACTGCTTCGCGAAGCGCGGCAAGGGAACGGCCAAGGACCATGGGCGGCTTTTCTTCAGGCCCGGACGAGACGGCCTGGCTCAGGCTCGGTGGCCGCCGCCGCCTCCTGAGGTGCCGAGATGGGAGAGGCATGGTGTTCCGGCCAGCCCTGCTGGAGGATGTCCAGCCGGCTGTAGACGGCCAGTCGGGTGCCGACGATGTGGAAGATCGGTCGATCCAGCTGCGGGGAGAGCTCGGTCACGACGCGATAGATGCCGGGGTAGTAGAGGTAGTCGTCCCAGACGATGGTGCCGCGGTCGGACAGGAGGCGCAGGGCGGCTTCGGTGTCGGACTTCACGTAGTCGTAGCTGTGGCTTCCATCGATGAAGACGAGGTCCATCGTTCCGAAGTACGGCGAGAAATCGAAGGTGGCGGAGTCGCCAAACAGCTGCGTGATCCGGGCCGCCTCAGGGGTCCCCCGGAACCTGGCCCCGCGGTTCCAGACGACGAAATATTCGGGGTCTGTCACCTGGTAGCGGAGCTGGTGGACCGCATCCAGGCTGGGCAGATCGAGCGTGAAGACCTGCGCATCTGGGTTGTTGTGCGCTACCACCCAGGTGGTCTGGCCGAGATACGTCCCGATTTCGAAGACCGTCCGGCATTGCAGCAGCCTTCCCATAGCAGCCAGCACCAGCCGGCAGTGCCGGGTCACGTCACCCTCGACCAGGGTGGTATCCACCCCGAGGTCAGGCAGATCCACATTCGTGACATTGGGAGCCAGGAACCGCTGCAGCTCGATCCAGAGGTGGCCGAGCAGACGGTACCGGGCGCCCTGTCCGCCCGTGAGCATCGTCCGCACCAGGCTGGCCGAAATCGACCCGATCAGGCTCCGGTTCGCCCAGAGCTGTGAACTCAACCGCTGCCCGTTCAGGCGGCGGGCCAGGGCACCGGGCGTCAGGCGCAGCAGCTCCGCCTGCTGGGCCTGATCGCGCGCCGGCTGGGCAAGGCCAGACTGCTGCACTAATCCGAACATAGTTGGCGCGGGCCCGGCGCTCAAGAGGACAATCTGCCTGCCGGCAAAGCGATGTCCCGGCCCTGGGCCCGCCGACCGGGACAGGCCGCCAGGCAGGTGGGACGGGTAATGGGGCGCGCGGGACGGGCACCCCGCCGCCGCGGGCGCGGTTGCCCATTTCGGCAGCCCGCCGGCGGCCCGTAGCCTTGAAAGTAAGTGGCCGGATCGCGCTTGTCGAGGTATTCCGCCCGATGAACAGGCAACCGACCGTAGTGATCGGCGCCGGCCCGTACGGGCTGTCGGTCGCCGCGCACCTGGAAGCGGCTCGCCTCCCCATGCAGGTGTTTGGCAAGCCAATGGAGTTCTGGCAGGGCATGCCGCGCGGGATGAAACTCCGGTCCGCCTGGAGCGCGAGCAGCCTGTCGGCGCCGGGCGGCGCCTACAACCTGGACAGTTACCGCACCGCCGTCGGCGCGCCCCAGCAGCTGCCGATTCCGCTGCCCTTCTTCATCGACTATGGCCTGTGGTTCCAGCGCCATGCCGTCCCGGACGTCGACCCCACCTACGTCGACTCGGTGACGGTCGATGATGGCGGGTTTCGAGTCGGCCTGGTTGATGGGCGCAGGCTGACCGCCGGCCGGGTGGTGGTGGCGGCCGGCATCGACAAATACGCCCATGTGCCGCCGTTCGCCAGCGGTCTTCCCGAGTCGGTGGCCTCTCACACCCGGGCTCACCACGACTTCGGCCTTTTTCGCGGGGCGACGGTCGCGGTCGTCGGGGGCGGGCAGAGCGGCATCGAGTCGGCCGCCCTGCTGAACGAAGCCGGCGCCCAGGTGGAGCTGATCGCGCGCGGACCGATCCGGTGGCTCAAGCTGCACGACTACCGCGGTCCGGGCCGGCGGCTGCTCTATGCCCCTAGCGACGTGGGTCCTCCCGGCCTGAACTGGCTGCTGCATTTCCCGCTCGTGTTTCGCCGATTCCCGGTCAGGACTCGGAAAGCCATCACCCGGCGAGCGGTGCGCCCGGCAGGGGCGCGCTGGCTGATCGACCGCGTCATGGGCCAGGTGCGAATGACTACTCAGACGGAGGTACTCCGAGCCAGCCACGAGGCCCCGGGCGTCCGTCTCCAGCTGAGCGACGGTACCACCCGCCTGGTCGACCATCTCTTCCTGGCCACCGGCTACCGTCCCAATGTGCAGAGGCTCCCCTTCATTCCGCCCTCGCTGGCCGGGCGCATCCGCCAGCGCGACGGGTTCCCGGTCTTGAACCGGTGGCTGGAATCGTCGGTGCCCGGCCTGCACTTCGTCGGCGGGCTTGCCGATCACAGCTACGGGCCGATCTGCCGCTTTGTATCGGGTGCGGACGTGGCCGCCCGTCAGATCACGACCTACGCCCGGCGCGTGCCGTCTGGGTGATCACCCAAAACGACGTCGGTGCCGTGGTCCTGGGTGGCGACTACCAGGGCCTGGGGATCGTTCGCAGCCTCGGCCGTCACGGGATTCCGGTGTGCGTCATCGATGATGAGCGATCGATTTCGCGACACTCTCGCTACACGACCCATGCGGTGCGGGTGGACAGCCTGCGGGATCAGGACCGCTCGGTCGAGCTGCTGGTCGACATCGGGAATCGGCTGCATCTCGACGGCTGGGTGCTGTACCCGACCCGGGAGGAGACGGTGGCCGCCATCTCCCGCCACCGGGTGAGGCTGCGGGAACAATTTCGGGTCCCCACGCCGGGCTGGGAGACCGTCCGGTGGGCCTGGGACAAACGCAATACATATGAGCTGGCGGAACAGCTCAGGATCCCCATCCCGCGGACGTGGTATCCCCGCGACCTGACAGACCTGCGTGACATTGCGACCGCGCTGCCCGTGGCCATCAAGCCCGCCATCAAGGAGCACTTCCTGTATCCGACCAAGGCGAAAGCGTGGAAGGCCGAAACGACAGCCGAGCTGGAAGTGCTCTTCCAGCGCGCCCGCACCATCGTCGGCCCTGGCGAGATCATGGTGCAGGAATTCATTCCGGGTGCCGGAGCGCAGCAGTTTGCCTTCTGCGCGTTCTTCAAAGATGGCCGAGCCGTCGGCCAGATGACCGTGCAGCGACTGCGGCAGCATCCACCGGAGTTCGGACGCGCCAGTACGTTCGTGGAGACCACGGACGTCCCCGTGCTGGAAACCCTGTCGCAGCGGCTGCTCAAGGCCATCGACTACTACGGCCTGGCCGAGCTGGAGTTCAAGCTCGACCCGCGCGATGGGGAATACAAGCTGCTCGACTTCAACGCCCGCACCTGGGGGTACCACTCACTCGGCTGGCAGGCGGGCGTTGACTTCCCATACTTGCTGTTCGCGGACCAGGTCGGAAGGGCACCGGATCCATGTCGAGCCCGGGTCGGAGTGCGCTGGGTCCGCATGTTGACGGACCTACCCACCGCGCTGACCGCGATAGTCAAGGGCGAGCTCGAATGGCGATCCTATGTACAGTCGATGCAGCGGCCCCACGCCGAGGCGGTCTTCAGCAAGGACGATCCGATACCCGGGCTGGTCGAGGTCGCGCTGCTGCCATACCTCTCGGTAAAGCGCGGCTTCTAAGCCGGAGCCCTTTAGGCGGCGTAAACCACGATCGGCGGACTGGTGGCGCTCAGGCTGGCGTCGGCCGGATCCGTCGCCGTGATGGTCTGGCCGGCGGAGCCGGGGGTTGGGGTCACGAGGGTGACGGTGAAGGTGTGGCTGCCGGCATCCGCGCCGGTGAACGGGTAGTCAGCCGGCAGCTGGGCCAGGGGATCGCTGCTGCTGAACTGGACGGTCCCGGTATAGCCATCGGCCACGTTTCCAAAGGCGTCCAGGAGGGTGACGCCCAGGTCGAACGGCTGGTTCGCCGTCGCGCTGGCCGGCGTGGCGAGGCTGAGACTGGCCGCGCTGGCCGCATGAATGGTGACGGTCAGGGCGCCGGTGATGCTGGGAGCCGCCGTGTCCGTCCCGGAGAGTGGCGCGGAGCGGCCGTCGCCGCAGCCGACGTCCAGGCACTCGGCGCCTGGGAACAGGTGCTGCTGAAGTAGTATGGCGACCCGGCGGGGGGCAGGCTGGTCCGGGTGCGTCTCGGGTGTCCAGTAGTCGTCGTAGTATTGGTGCAGCTGCTCGCTGACGGATGCCGCCTCTCCGGGAGCACAGCTCATGACGGCGTCCCGATCACCAATCGTTCGCGGGTGATTCCGCCCACCCGATAAAAGCGCCGGACGAGACGGGCGGCGGCCACCTGGGCCGGACGGATTCTGACCACGTCGGCCCCTGCCAGTCCTAGGGTGAGGAGGCGGCCGATTCCATTCATGAGCCGCGGGCTCCAGCCCCACCCCCACTGCAGGCAACGGTCGACCGGTCCTCGGATCGCGCTCCCCGCAAACGCCGAAAGCTGCAATCCATGTTTTCGGGCAACCCGGACCACGGCCCGCCCTTCACTGAAGCTATGCTGGCCGAAGCCTTTAGGGCTGACCACGTGCAGATGCTGGGTACGGGCGCGCGGTTCGAAGATGAACGGAATTCCCCGCGCCGCCACCCGCAGGCCGAGATCCGTGTCCTCGCCCCCGTACTCACGGAACGACTCATCCCAACCGCCGACCTCGAGCCACGTCTGACGGCGAATCGAGAAGTTGCCCCCCCAGACGTGCCAGGAGGCCGCGCCCTCGGTCCGGAGCTTCGACATCGCGCCCCGCCGGGCGCGCTCGTACACCAGCGACGCGCCGCCAGCGTCATGGCCGGCGGCGAGGGGATAATCGCCCTGTACCAGCACCACGCCATGGCGTTGGTGGGCTTCGAGGTGCGCGGCGACCAGCTCGAATGAGGCCAGCTGGTCGTCACCCAGCACGATCAGGACTTCGTGGCGCGCCAGGCGGCCAGCGACGTTTGCCGCAGCCACGGCTCCCCGGTTCTCCTGCACCAGCCATCGCAGCGAGTAGGTGGGGCGGAGTCCCACCAGCGCCTCGGCCGTGCCGTCGGTCGATCCGTCTACCGTCACGATCACTTCGTAGCGGTCGGGCGGGACGGACTGGCGCTCCAGACTGGCCAGGGTCTGCAGGAGCAGCGCCCGACGGTTGTAGGTGGGGATGGTGATGGACGCAAAAAGGCCGGTTTTCGGACCGGCATTCACGGCGACGGCCGGGATGTCAGCAAGGGAGAAGACGGTCTGCACAGCGCGCTCCTAAGTCGGATAGTTTCGTTAGTACGCGCCGCGGCAGCTGAGGACGACGAAGATGGTCCTGACCAGAATCCAGGCGTCCAGCCCGAAGGACTGGCGGCTCACGTACTCGCGGTCGGCAGCCATCCACCCTTCGACGGTGCCGTCCGAACGGCCCCGTATCGCCCACAGGCAGGTCAGCCCCGGCTTGGCCTTGTGCCTGATCAGGTCCTCAGACCTGAACTGTTCGACGTGCGCCAGGATACACGGCCGCGGACCGACCAGGCTCATCTCACCCTTCAGCACATTGACGAGCTGGGGCAGCTCGTCCAGGCTGGTGCGCCGCAGCACCCGACCCACCCGGGTCACCCGGGGATCGCGGCGGAGCTTGTAAACGGGCCCGACAACATCGCCCCGGCGGCGCATCTCCTCCAGCCTGGCCTCCGCATCGATCTGCATCGTCCGGAACTTCACGCAGCGGAAGCGCTGTCCTTTGAAGCCGACCCGCTCCTGGACGAAGAAGACCGGTCCACGGGAGTCGAGCTTGATGGCGATGGCGATGGCGATCCAGACGGGGATGGTGGTCATCACCACAATGACGCTCACGGCCACGTCCACCATCCGCTTGAGCACCGGATAGAAGGCCCACTCGACCCCCACGCCCCACCGGGAGGGCGATCCCGCCACAGCTTGCATTCGAGTCGACATGTGCTTGTGACTGAGCGTAACGCTCACCTGGGCTTCGCTTAAATGGGCAACAGGCCACCCTCTGATAGGCGGACAGCGCGCACGTCGCGGGCATGTCCCGGGACGTTTAGCTCAGAGCGTGGGACAGCCCGCGGCGCTCATGGTGGTACCGGTGGGCGGGTTTTCCACGGAACGCCCATTCCCACCTACGGCCAGTGGCACCTACGCTGGGGTCAGAGGTACATGGAGTGGCCGTCGAGATCACGTCCCCGGAGGAAGCCAGTCCAATCCGACGGCTTGCGAGCTTCGCCAGCCGACCGCCGTCGGCCGTGCCGCCGCCCGAAGTCGCTCCCGCACCCACCATCCGCGTGGCGGTCATCGGGTACGGGTACTGGGGTCCCAACCTGGTTCGCAACTTCTGGGACCTTCCGGGTTGCCAGGTCTGGGGCGTTAGCGATACCCGGGAGAGCCAGCTGGCCCAGGCCCATGCCCGCTACCCGGCGATCACCACCAGCCTCGACTACCACGCCCTGATCGCGGACCCAGCGGTGGATGCCGTGATCATCATAACCCCCGTGTCCACCCACTTCCAGCTGGCCCTCGAGGCGCTCCAGGCCGGCAAGCACGTGCTGGTGGCCAAGCCCCTGGCGGCCAGTTCCGAGCTGGCCATCCGGCTGATCGAGGAAGCGGCGCGACGGCACCTGGTCTTGATGGTCGACCACACGTTCATCTACACGGACGCGGTGCGGCGCATCAAGGAGTTGGTGGACAACGGCAGCCTGGGGCAGCTGTACTACTACGATTCCGTCCGGGTGAATCTCGGTCTCTTCCAGCACGACGTGAACGTGCTGTGGGACCTCGCCGTTCACGATCTCTCGATCATGGACTTCATCCTGGGCGAGGCACCCTGCGCGGTAGCCGCCACCGGGGCGGCGCACATTCCGGGCCAGCCGGTCAACATGGCCTACCTGACCTGCTTCTTCCGCAGCAACCTCTTCGCCCACCATCACGTCAACTGGCTGGCGCCGGTGAAGGTCCGGCGCACGCTCGTCTGCGGCGAGCGCCAGATGATCGTGTATGACGACCTGGAGCCAAGCGAGAAGGTCAAGGTCTACGACCGGGGGGTCACGGTCAACGGCGGCCCGGAGCGGGTCGCGAAATCCATGATCGATTACCGGAGTGGCGACATGTGGGCGCCCAAGATCAGCCTGACTGAAGGTCTGCGGGTGGAGGCCCAGCATTTCGTGGAGTGTGTCCGAGGGGGCCGGACGCCGCTTTCCGATGGCCAGGCGGGCTTGCGGGTGATCCGGCTCCTCGAAGCGGCCACCCGATCCCTGGCGCAACGGGGTCAGCCGGTGGAGACCGCCATCGAGCCGGCCGAAGGGCAGCTCGCCGTCTAGGGGACGCGAAACCCTGGGAAGCGTGTCTCCGCTCGGTACCACCCGCCGGGTGCTGATGGTGAGCCAGCATCCGTACGCGTCTCACGAGACGCAGCCCCCGTTTTGGGGACACCCGAACGTGAGCCGGAACGTGGCAGAATTGCTGGCCCACGGCGTCGAGGTTGACCTCGTCTGCACTACCCCTCGTGTCTGCTATGGGCGGCGGCCGCCCGGGCGGGCGGGACTGCGCGTCTACGGCATCCGGATGAAGGAACGGCGGTCGCCCGCGCTCTGGTACCCGGTGCAGTACGCGGTTTTCTTCCTCTGGGCCCTGTTCGTGGTTTCCGGTCTGGCGTGGCGCCGGCGCTACGACGTGGTCCAGGTTGACAATGTGCCGGACTTCCTGGTGTTCTCGGCGCTGGTCCCGCGGCTGCGCCGGGTGCCGGTCATCTTCTTCGTCTTCGAGCTGATGCCCGAGATGACCGCGGCACGCCTGCACCTGGGCCCGGACGATCTCCGCCTCCGGCTGGTGAGTCGGCTCCAGCGGGCCGCGCTGGCCTGGGCCGATCGCGTGATCACGGTCAGTGAGCGCCTCCGCCGCATCATGGGAGAGCGCGGACTGGACGCCACTCGGATCACCGTGGTGCCCAACTCGCACCCGCTCGGCGATCTCCCAGCCGCGGTGCGGTCTCGTACTCCTGTCCTCATCCTGCCCACCACCCTTATTGGCCGGTACGGAGCGCAGGTCGCCATCCGGGCCGTGGCGGAGCTGCGCCACGAATGGCCGCACATCACGCTGCGGATCCTGGGCGACGGCGAGTACCGGTCACGGCTGGTGGCCCTCACCGAAGAGCTGGGCCTACAGCGGCACGTCAGCTTTTCGCCCGGCTTCGTTCCCTGGCGCCAGGCCGTGGAGGAAGTCCGGCAGGCAACCATCGGGATCGTGCCCATCATCTCGGACGGCTACGGCGAGTTGATGCTGCCCAACAAGGTCTGCGAGTTCGTCTTCCTGGAGATCCCGTTTGCTTGCTCCCGGTTGCCGAGCATTGAGGAGCATCTGCCGGCCGATGCGGTCGCCTACTTCGAGCCCGGGGATGCGGCCGGGCTGGCAGCCCAGATTGGCTGGCTGCTCAGGAATCCTGAGCAGGCGCGGCAGCAGGCGCAGCGCGCGCGGCGAGCGATGGCCGATCTGGAGTGGGAAAGTGCCTCGCCGCGATACCTGCGAGCGCTCGGCGTCGCCTCCACCAGCCGGCCGCCCGCTGCCACGGGTGAGCCAGTGCCGCCACCTATGTTCCTCCCCGACGCGAAACCTTTGGGCCTGCGCCGCCAGCCGGCTGGGCCGGTGCCCCCTGGCCTGTCCCTGACCGAGGGAGAGAGGACATCTCTTTGCGATCCCGGGCTGTTTGCGGCCAATACCCCGGCCGCGTTCTGGCGGCTGCTGGGCGAGCCGGAACCCACCGCCGCCCAGTGGGCCGCCGCGGTCACGGCTGCCGCCGTGGAGTTGCCGGAGACGGCGCGGGTCGCCGGCGATGACATCCAGGCGCTGCTTCTCAAGACGCTGGGAGAAGGACAGTTTGGTCCTGGCCACTGGCGCCTGTCCCGCGCCCTGCGGCTCTATTACGGGTTGCGGCCCGTCCTACCGCGCTGGCTCACCGTGATCCTCCGGCGGTCACGCCGCCGGTCTGCCTCCGCCCGTTCTACCCTGAACTGGCCGATCGAGGATCGGTATGTGCGGTTCCAGTGGGCGGTGGCGCAACAGGTGCTGCGCCTCTTGGGCCGAACCACCCTGCCCTTCATTCATTTCTGGCCGGACGGGCACCAATATGCCTTCGTGCTCACCCACGACGTGGAGACGGCGATCGGCCAGGGACGGGTGCGCGCCCTGGCCGACATCGACGCCAGCTACGGGTTCCGGTCTTCGTTCAATTTCGTCGCCGAACGCTACCCGCTGGACCTGGACCTGATGGGCGAGCTCCGGGAGCGCGGGTTCGAGGTCGGCGTCCATGGGCTCAAACACGACGGCCAGCTCTTTCGCTCGAGCCACGAATTTCTCCGCCGCGCCGAACGGATCAACCGGCACGTCCGGGCCCTGGACGCGGCCGGGTTCCGCGCTCCCTGCACCCACCGGAACCCCGAGTGGATGCAGGCGCTGGACATCGAGTACGACCTGTCATTCTTCGACACCGATCCGTTCGAGCCGATCCCGGGCGGCACCATGAGTTTGTGGCCATTCCAGATGGGACGCTTCCTGGAGCTGCCCTACACCCTGGTGCAGGACTACACCCTGACCTCGGTCCTGAACGAGGCCTCCCCCCGGCTGTGGCTGGAGAAAGTCGACTTCATCCGCCAGCACTACGGGATGGCCCTGGTGAACACGCATCCGGACTATCTGAGCGACCCGGGGACGCGGCGCGTCTACACGACGTTCCTGGAGGCCATGCGGGCCCGGTCAGACTCCTGGAACGCGCTTCCGTCCGAGGTGGCGCGCTGGTGGAGCGCGCGCCGGGAGGCCGTTTCGATTGCGAGTCTTCCGGGGGCGGTCCAGAACACCATCTCCGCGTCCGAGGCGGTGAACTCGACCCGAGCGAACGTCTCACTGGCTGGATGAGCGGCCAGTGTCCCCGGGAACCGGAGGACTGGGCCAAATGACCCAGCCGGCCTGGGAAACAGGACTATTGACACAGGACGGCTGGGACGATTACTTAGGAAACATGATTCAATCCCAACCGAGTCCGATGGCAACCGCCCAGGCCGCGCCGCCGGTGGCCCGGGTCCTGATCGCCGACGACCAGACGTTGTTCCGGTCCGGGTTGGCCCGGCTCCTGGAAGAGGACCCCAGAGTCCAGATCGTGGGACAGGCCGTCGACGGCCTGGACGCGGTGAAGCAGGCGGGCACGCTGAAACCCGATGTCGTGCTGATGGACCTGAAGATGCCCAACCTCGACGGCGTGGAGGCGACCCGGAAGATCGTGAACGAGCACCCGGAGATCCGGGTGCTGGTGCTCACCACCTTCGATGCGGACAGCTACGTCCTGCACGCCTTGCGCGCCGGCGCCAGCGGGTATGTGCTCAAGGACTCCCAGGCGCCCGCGATCGTATCCAGCATCCTCGCCGTGACGGCCGGAGAGCGGGTGATGGCGAGCGCCGTGGCCAACCGCGTGGTCGACATGCTGACGGGTACCACCACCCCCAAAGAGTTCTACGATGGGCTGACCGCTCGCGAGGTCGAGATCCTCAAATTGCTGGCCACCGGCCAGGCCAACAAGCAGATCGCCTATCACCTGCGCATCAGCGAGAAGACCGTTCGCAACCACGTCAGCAACATGTACGCCAAGCTGCAGATCTACGATCGCTCGCAGGCGGTGCTGTACGCCGTCCGCAAGGGCCTGATCGAGCTCTAAATTCGTCCAGATCTCGGCCACTGTGGGTGAGCGGCCCACGGGGGGACTGTGCAGTCCCTGCCCCGTGGGAGGACTGCCCCATTTCGTGTGGCGGCCTGCTCAGCTACGGTCGCAGTGTGGTCATCGTTTCCGGAATGCGGAACGGGGCAGCCACCGTGAGCGTGGCTCCGCGGTCGGTGCGCGTCCTGGTGATCGACCGCCAACCACTCTTTCTGGACGCCATGAGCCGGCTGCTGGCCACGGCGCCGCTTCAGGCTCAGGTCGTGGTCACCCGGAGTTCGCAGGAGGCGGTCACCATCCTGCGGGCGGCTCCGGTGGACCTGGTCGTCTGCGACGTGCGCGCCGAACCGGTGCCGGGGCCGGAGTTGCCGGGGCTGTTGGCCGAGCACAACCTGGAGGCGCCCGTGGTCCTGCTGGCGGACAGTGAGGATGTGCCGCTGCTGGTGGCCTCCCTGCTGTGCGGAGCCTCCGGCTTTTTCACCAAGGACGCGCCAGTCGAGGAATTTCTCGGCGGACTGAACGCGGTGCTGCAGGGAAACTACGCGGTCGGCCAGAACCTGCTGCAGCCAGTGTCGGCCAGGTTGGCCAGCCAGGCGGCGGGCGCCCCGCGGGATGAGGACCGGCAGCTGTCGCCCGCCGAGCATGACATCCTGGTGATGGTCGGCGAGGCGCAGTCCATTCGGACCATCGCCGAGGCGCGCGGAATCAGTCATGAGACGGTTCGGAACCACCTGGCCAGCATCTATCGGAAGCTCGGATTGCACAACCGGACAGAGGCGATCCTCTGGGCGGCTCGGATGGGCTTGATCCATCCAGCGACCGGGTCCCGGGACTAGCGCCCAGCGCGTGAGGGTAGCGCCCATTTGCCGGGCACGAGTGCTTCAGTACGCTCAACCTATGCGCCGCCGATCCGCAGGCTCAACGCTGCTCTGCCCGGTCCGGCCGGTCCGATGCGGAGCGTTGATTCCCCGCGAGCCGGCTGCCGCTGGCCTGTGAATCGTGGAGGACAGACCCCCGCTTACCCTTCGTAATGCTTTGCTCCACCGCTGGCTGCTGGTGCTGGCGATCGTCGGAGCCTCTCTGCTCGCCGCGGGACTCCTGTCGCTGAGAAAACCGGTCTATGCGGCGCCGGCGGCGATCTACCTGGATGTGTCGCGGACCGCTCCGGGTTTTGATGAAGGGGTGGCAGCCGGGGAGCTGCTGCAGCACGATTTCATCGTCGCCTCCCAAAGCCGCCCGGTCCTGGAGGCGGCCTGCGCCTCCGCTGGCGTGGCCTGCACGCCGCAGGAGCTGGCGGCGCCCGAATCGACCCTGGCCAAGCGGATCAGCGCCAGTTCGTACCGGGGGACGAGCACGCTCCTGGTCACGGCCCGAGCGCTCACCCCGGATCAGGCCGCCGCCCTCGCCAATGCCGTCGCCCAGGCGATCATCGATCAGGACAAAGCGGAGGTGGTCCGGCTGTTCGCGCAGCCGCGCGACAACCTGCAGAAGCAGCTCAAGGACCTGCAGGCTGCCATTGACCAGGAGCAGCAGCAGCTGCAGCACGTGCCGGCGGGAAGCCCGGCCGCCGCCGCTCACCAGGCCCAGCTGACCCGGCTGCAGGGACAGTATGCGGTGGTGTTCGGGCGTTGGCAGGACCTGAGTGAGCAGCAGGATCGGCTCACCAGTGTGGCCACGGTCGGCCAGCCGGCCGTACCGCCCGCGCGGCCGGAAGGCCCCGGCCGACTGCGGTACCTGGCGGCGGGCCTGCTCGCGGGGGTCTGCCTGGGTGTCCTGGCTGCCCTCCTCGTGGAACGGTTCAACGACCGGATCTTCAACGTCGAGACGCTGGCCCGGGCGACCCAGAGCCCCGTCGCACTCCTCGACTCGGGTGCCGGCCGCCGCGGCCGGACCGTCCACCATGGTCCGTACTCGCTGGCGCTGGCGAGCGTGCTGGCCAGGGCCCCAGAAACCCGCACGGTACTGGTGACGGCGGCCTCCCACCTCGACCACACCGACGCGGTGGCGGCTGGGCTGGGTGCGGTGGCGGCCGAGGCCGGGCAGCGGGTCGTGGTGGTCCAGACCGACGGGCGGTCGCCCGAGCGGCCTTCTCTTGCCACCTCCGCGGCAGGGGGAGTGACCACTGTCACGGCGCCCGCCCAAAATGGCGGGAGCCTGGCGGCCACGGTCACCGAGGTGCGGCGGGAGGTCGCCTCTCCCGATACCTTTGTGGTGGTGGCCGTCCCCTCGCCAGACAGCAGCCCCTCGGCCTTCCTGCTGGGGCGAACCGCCAAGCGGGCAGTGCTGGTGGCGACCGCCGGCATCACCCGCGTCCAGGATGCCCGCCGCAGCGCCGAGCTGCTGCGCTACTCGGGGGTCGAGGTGGCGGCCGCCATCCTGCAGACGCGCCGAGCGTCCAAAGGGAGCCGGTGACGCCCGCCCTGGGTCGAGATACCCGGCTCTTGGTGCTGGCCTGGGATCGGACACAGCCTCGAACCCGCGCCCTGGGTCCTGCACTGGGCGGCGACTCGCGACACATTTACGGCGGCTGGCCGGGCCGGCATCGAGGCCTCTTGCCGGTGCGGTATGTCGCGGACGCGGTGCGCATGTGGCGCACGCTGCGGCAGCAGCGCCCTGACGTACTGGTCGTCATCTCGCCGCCGGTGATCGCGCCCCTGGTGGCCTGGCTCTGGATCGCCTTGCACCCCTGCCGGCTGGTGGTCGACTGCCACACGGGCGCCCTCCATTGGCCGAAATGGGGCTGGACGCGCCCGC
>DASPZT010000063.1:0-3424 GCA_035636135.1 Candidatus Limnocylindria bacterium
GATCTCGCTGATCACCGCGGTGGTGACCGTGACTCATTGGTGGCCGCTCACCCTCGCCTGCTGGGTAGTGGAGGGCTACTGTCTCATCATTTTCATCCACGAGTTCGCCCACTTCCTCCAGGCCCGGCAGCAGGGCAACCATCCGGATCTTCCGGTGCTCACCGGGTGGACCGGCGCGGCCGTCAAGCCCCACCCGGTCCCCCCGACCGGCGTCGCCCTCGCCCAGATGGCCGCGGCTGGACCCATCGCCGGCGCATTGGCCGCCGCCGCCAGCCTGATCCTGTATGCGCGCTACCCCTGGTCGGGGTTCCTGTGGTGGGCCGTCGGATCGAGCCTGGTAACCGTGGCCCAACTCTATCCGTGGACCGGAACCGATGGCCTGAAATTCCTGGCTCCGAGCGCCCGCTGGTTTGCGCCAGTGGGACTCGTGTTGGGGATCGGCGCCTACGTGATCCTGATGTTGGGGGGGCTGACCAGCGTGCTGCTGGCGGCCGCTGTGGTCATCGCCGTCGGCGCCCGGCTGGCACCCGTCGTTCGCGTCCCGTACTCGCACGCCAGCGCCCTGGTCGGGCTGACCCTCGGGCTGAGCTGGGCCGTGGTGTCACTCTATACCGGCTTCGTGGTGATGATCGGCATGAACTGGCTGCTCCCCATCAGCTAGTGTCCCGGATCGGAAGTTCATTGAGAAAGTCGCCGATGAATTTCCAACGAATTTCTGATCCGGGACACTGGCTTTCGCCCGCGCCGTTAACCTAGAGCGGACATGCCGACCGACCCGGTCGTCCTCCTGCATGCCTGGGAGCAAGAGCCGGCGGTTGATCACCACTGCCATCCGCTGCGCCGCTGGCCGTTCCAGCTCACCGCTCTCGAGCTGCGGGCCGCCTTCACCGAAGCCATCGATCCCCGGATACCCCAGGAGCATGTGCTGCAGACCGCCGGGTATCGCGCCGCCCTCCGGCGCCTGGGCGATGCGCTAGGCTGCGAGCCGACCGAAGCCGCCATCCTGGACCTGCGCAACCGGGCGGAGCCGGCGGAGTTCGCGACCCGGCTGCTGCAGCGCACCAACACCGGCCTGCTGTTGCTCGACTACGGATTCAGCGGCGGCGATGCGTTCGCGCCCGATGAGCATGCCCACCTGGTGCGCGTGCCGCAGCGCGAGATCGTGCGACTGGAAACGGTGGCCGAGCGGCTGGTCGCTGGCACGAGGGATCCGCGCGAATGGCTGGCCGCCGTACGGGGCGCGCTGCGCAGGGCGGTGCAGGCCGGCGCAGTGGGAGTCAAGACCATCTGCGCCTATCGGGCCGGTCTGCGGCTCCGGCCGGTCGACACCGACCAGCTGGGTGTCGCCTTCACCATGCTGCGCCACAAGGCCGAGCGACACGAACCCATCCGGGTGACCGGGGCGGCGCTCTGCCATGCCCTGTTGTTCGAAGCGGCCGCCGAATGCCGTGACCTCGGCGTGCCCCTGCAGATCCACTGCGGGTTTGGCGATCCCGATGAAGACCTGGCCGAGGCCTCCCCGCTGGGGCTCCGACCCCTGCTGCAGGACACGCAGTATGCGGGTCTTCGGCTGGCGCTCCTGCATTGCTATCCCTACCATCGGGAGGCCGCCTACCTGGGCGCGGTGTACCCGGACGTGTACATGGACCTGTCGCTGGCCATCCCGATGGCGGGTGATGACGGCGCGCAGGCGCTGAAAGAGGCCCTCGGGCTGTGCCCATATTCCAAGCTGCTCTACGCCACCGACGCCACGCGCTACCCGGAGGTCTATCTGGTCGCGGCGGCGGCGCATCGCGAGGCCCTGGCCATCGCCCTGGGGGGACTGTTTGACCGGCCAACAGCGATGGACGCCGGCCGCCAGGTCCTGGCAGCCAATGCGAAGCGACTCTACCGTCTCGATGGCTAGTCCAAAGACCGGCGTCATTACGGGAGAGGACGCCATTGCCCGCTGCTGGTGGGCCGCGGGGGATCCGGCGTACCAGCGTTATCACGACCTGGAGTGGGGCCGGCCGGTTGCCGATGACCGGCGCCTGTTCGAGAAGCTTTCCCTGGAGGGCTTTCAGTCGGGGCTGAGCTGGCTCATCATCCTCCGCAAACGGGACAACTTCCGGAAAGCGTTCGACGCGTTCGATATCCCCGCCGTCGCAGCGTTCGATGGCCGCCGCGTGCGACGCCTGCTGGCCGATCCCGGCATTGTCCGCAACCGCGCCAAGATCGAGGCGACCGTCAACAACGCCGGGCGCTGCCTCGAGCTGATCCAAGAGTGCGGCAGCTTGGCCGCCTACATCTGGTCGTATGAGCCTCCGGCGCGTTCGGACCCGCAGGTCCAGGCTACGGCGTTAAGCAAAGACCTCAAACGACGGGGGTGGTCATTCGTGGGCCCGACCACCGTGTACGCCTTCATGCAGGCGATGGGTCTCGTCAACGACCACCTGAAGGGCTGCGACTCCTACCCAGGGGTGGAAAGACTGAGGGCCGCCTTCCGCCGGCCTAAGTGAGTCCGAGCGCCGGTTCGCTGTCGGCGACCGCCTGTTCCCGACTGGCGATCCGATCCTTGAGCCATTGCAGCCGGGCCGTGGCGTCACCCAGGGCACATCGGCCGTACTTGTGCTGAAAGCCCTCGGTGTAGGCGCCGATCACCAGGTGCTTGCACGTCCACGAGGGCGTCAGCGGCGCATTGGCCAGGGTGGCGGGCTGGAACTCGACCGCCTCATACGTCGAGCATTCGCTAAAGCCTTCCGGGAACGGTCGGCTGAACGGACACGCATCCGCCGGCAGGGTCCCCACACTACCACCCTAGGCCGGGAAATAGGGCTGGTCAAACGTCCGAATTCAGCGTCCTATTTGACCGGGACTTTTGCGGAGGCCCTCAGGCGGCCTCCGTGTCCGCCTGTCCAACGGGCTGCCACACCGGGTGACTGAGCCAGCGTTCGACCTCCGCCGCCAGAAGGGCCGGGCTGATGAGAAATCCCTGCGCGGTTTCGCACTTGCAGGCGATCAGCAGCCGGCGAGTGGCCTCATGTTCAACAGCTCGTGCAGGGCCAGCTCGGCATCGACCTCGTTGTCCTCAAGGATCAGGAGCCGGAGCGGTGTGGTCGCCATGGTCGGTCGTAACGTTCAACGCGACGCTGGGTGATGTCCCCGTACCTAGGCAACACTTCTCCCTCCCGTCCTGTGGATTCCCCTCCGTCTAGCGGACCCACTTCCTGGGGGTAGATGCAGGTCGGCGCACTTACATGCCCGCGGCAGTGTGGCCGATGTCCGCTTGCCTAGGCATCAGTTCGCCCCACGTTCCCCACATTAAGTCCCCTCCCTTTTTAAGGAGGGGTGGGGGAGGGTGTGTCTTCGCGCAACCCCCGATGTTCTGTACTACCGCTCTGTCGGCGTCGCAGACTTGTTACGGCCATCCTGCCGTCCTTGACGT
>DASPZT010000064.1:0-6317 GCA_035636135.1 Candidatus Limnocylindria bacterium
GCGTTGCCCGGCCGGTCCCAGATCTGCGCCGCGCGCAGTTCGGCCTCTGAGACGACCAGGTAGAAGGTCCGGGGCGGACGCGCCGCCAGCGTAATCTGCCGGCCGTCAACCCGGGTGACGACCCCCGCCACGTACTCTGGCTTCGCCGCATACAGGCCAAGGCTATGCGCGGTCATCCACAGGCCGAGCGCCGCCCCGGCCCCCGCCAGCGCCAGCACCGCCAGCCGGCCCCAGGGCGCGCCCCGCAGCAGCAGGCCGTAGCCCATCCACGGGAGAAGCAGGGCGAGCACCACCAGGCTGGTCTGGCTCTCTTGCCAGATGTTGCGGGCGTAGATCACCTGGTCGGGGTCCCGAAGGTTCGCCCCCGAGGAAATGACTGCCGGCAGATGGGCGGCGGCCACCGCCAGCCCGACCGAGGCCGCCAGGGTCAGGCCGACGCTCCAGAGACGGAGCTGCCCTCCCCGGCTGGGCTGCGACCGAAAGAACTGGGCGGCCGGCGCAGCCATATCCCCTGAAACGCGGGCCCACCCCGTTCACTGCGGCCGCCGCAAGGATGGCGAACCGCCCGAGTTACGCGTTCTGACCATGCCACAGCCGCCCCGCCTCCTCCCCACCCGGGTCGAGGACGGCCAGGCCCCCGGGATCGGCTACCGGATCGAGGGGGAGATGGTGCCTATCCTTCACGTCACGCTCGGCGGGCAGGTCCCGGTGTTCTTCGAGCACCACGTCGTGCTCTGGAAAGACCCCCAGCTGAACATCGGCATGAAGACGCTGAAAGGCGCGTTCAAGCGCATGATCGCCGGGATGCCGGTCTTCCTGACCGAGGCCCAGGGGCCAGGCGAGATCGCCTTCTCCCGTGACGGCGCCGGTCAGATCTTCCCCATCCATCTGGCGCCGGGCCAAGCGGTCGAAGTCCGGGAGCACCAGTTCCTGGCCGCCACCGCCAACCTGGAGTACGGGTTCACACGCCAGAAGGGCGTCACCAACATGCTCTTCGCCTCCACCGGTTTCTTCGTGGATCACTTCCGGGCGCAAAACCAGGAAGGGGTGGTCTGGCTGCATGGCTATGGCAACGTCTTCGAGAAGGTGCTTGCCCAAGGCGAGCAGATCGATGTGGAGCCGGGTGGCTGGATCTACCGGGACGCGAACGTAAAGATGGAGGTCCAGATGTTCGGCCTGCGCACCGGGATGTTCGGCGGCTCCGGCCAGCTGATCTGGAACCGGTTCACCGGCCCCGGCAAGGTGGGCATCCAGAGCATGTACCTGCATATGCCGACCGCGGAATAGCCTTCCTAAAGGCCGTGTAACTCGGCGATGGCGGCCTTGGCGCCCTTCGGGTGGCTGAAGGTGAAGTGCCCCGCCACCAACACCGTGGCGCCCGCGGTCGAAACTTTCCGCCCGGTCTCCAGGTTGACGCCGCCGTCGACCTCGATGTCCAGCGTGGGATGCAGGCGGTCCGCCAGCTGGCGGGCGGCCCGGACCCGCTCGGGCGTGGAGTCAATGAACGGTTGGCCGCCCCACCCCGGGTTGACGCCCATCACCACCAGCAGGTCGGCCAACGGGAGGACCGGCGCCACCAGGTCCAACGGGCTCCCGGGATTGAGGCACACGCCCGGACGCATGCCGGCCTTGCGGATCAGCTCAAGCGTCCGGTGGATGTGGCGGGTCGCCTCGACGTGGACCGAGAGCGTGGTCGCCCCGGCGTCGGCGTAGTCTCCGAGGGTCCGCTCCGGCGCCTCGATCATCAGGTGCACATCGAACGGGATCCTGGCATAGCGCCGGCACTGCTTGATCACCATCGGACCGATGGTGATGGGGGGCACGAAGTGGCCGTCCATCACGTCGAAGTGGATCCAGTCGGCGCCGGCCGCTTCCAGCCCGGCGACCTCCTCCCCCAGCCGGCTGAAGTCGGCCGACAGGAGCGATGGCGAAACGATCAAGACGTTTTGGGGATGGTAATCGTCACCGGCGCATTGAAGTCGTGAAAGGCCAGGTCGAGGTGGGCGGTGATGTGGATGGCGGCACCGGCCGGGAGCTGCGTATTGCCCGAGACCAGTTGGGCCGCCGGGATCAGCACGTCGGCGTCGGACCGCATGGAGCGCAGCAGGTGATCATCCTTACTAATCCAGACCTCGAAGGTGAGGGTCCCGGCGTTGAGCGCCTGCTCGAGCGCCTTGCGGGCCTGCGGGTCGGTGAAGGCCGGATTGGCTTCCAGGGTAGGGGTCAGCTTGGTCTTGTCGGGCGTGATCCGATAGTGATGGGTGGCCACGTTGTTGGGGCTGACGTCGCCCAGATCCTGCACCGACCCCGACGCCTCCAGGATCTGCTTGGCTGTCAATGGTCCCAGCTGGTTGAGCTGCATGCCGAGCTGGCTGGGATCGCCGGCCAGCCATTGTCCGGTGAGCGGATTCTTGGTGTAGACCTTGCCGCCCGCGACCACCTGCTCGGTGGCGAAGGCCAGCCCGCTGGTGGTCACCTGGACGCTGACGTGCATCTGGTCCGGATAGACGGCCTCACCGGTGCCCTTCAGGTCGACGCTGGTGTTGGCCAGGGCCGCCACGGAAGAACCCTGCTGCGCCTGGTTGTTCGTCAGCGCCGCCATGACTTCGGGTGGGATCCTGGTCAGGATCGTCCCATGCACGTCGAACTTGACGGTGTGCAGTCCGCCCAGCTTTTGGGCGGCGGCGGCCAGCACCTGCTGCGGCGTTTCGGCCGACGCTGAGGCGCCGCAGGCGGCGAGCGTCATCGCCACCCCCATCGAGAGGAACAGGGTTTTCCTCAAATCCCCCTGAGTATAGGTCCGCATCACGGGACGACCATCCATGCAGGGTACAAGCCCTGCCGGGGCGTCTATCCTGCGGGCGTGGGAGCCAGCTCTCGTGCCCGGAGCTGGCCGCAGGCGGCGTCGATGTCCAGTCCCCGCGTATCGCGAATGGTGGTCGAGATCCCGGCTGCCTGCAGAATGCGCTGGAAGGCGAGGGTGCGGTCGCGACTCGGCCGGTGCAGCGGGCTGCCCTCCACCGGATTCATCGGGATCAGGTTGACGTGGGTCAGGTGGCGCCCGATCACGGACGCCAGGCGGCCGGCCTGTTCCGAACTGTCATTGACCCCGGCCAGCATCACGTACTCATAACTCGTGCGCCGCCCGGTCCGCTCGGCATGCGCCCGGGCCGCCGCTACCACCGCGGCGATCGGGTATTTCCGATTGACCGGAATCATCGATGTGCGCAGGGCGTCGTCCGGGGCATGCAGGGAGATGGCCAGATTGACCGGAAGGTTCTCGGCCGCCAGCCGCTGGATGAACGGCACCAGGCCGATGGTCGAGACCGTCACCCGTCGCGGGCTGAAGTTGAGGGTGTCCGGCCGTGCCCATCGCCGGATAGCCGCCACCACGGCTGAGTAGTTGTTCAGGGGCTCGCCCATGCCCATGAAAACCACGTTGGTCAGGGCACGCTGCTGCGCCTTCAGTCCCCGGCTGGCGGCCAGGAACTGGTCGACGATCTCGGCCTCGGTCAGGTTGCGGTCGAAGCCGGACTGGCCGGTGGCGCAGAAGGTGCAGCCGATGGGACAACCGACCTGCGAGCTGACGCAGACCGTGGTCCGGGCGCGTCCGCGTTCAGTCGCCGGATAGTGCATTACCACCGTCTCGATGGTGCGCCCATCCTGAAGCCGGAACAAGTATTTGACGGTGGCCCCGCGGTCAGCCTCCCGCTTGCGGTGTTCAGCGACCATGGAAAACGTGTAGCCCCCGGCCAGCTGGGCCCGCGCCGCCGGCGAGAGCGTCCGCATGGCGTCGAAGGAGGGCGCCAGCTGCCGCCAGAACCAGGCCCGCGCCTGGTCGGCGCGATAGGCCGGCTCCCCGCCGCCGGTCAGAAACCGGGCGATCACGTCGGGGTCGGCGGTTGAGAACGGGGCGCGGTCAGTTGTTGCGGCGATTGCCAAAGACCAGCGAGGCGTAGTAGAGCAGGGTCAGGATCGAGGCGATCAGCGCTACCCAGTAGGTGAAGGCGGCGGCACGGAGCATCTGGCGCGCGCCCGCCTGCTCCTCGGGCAGGATCGCCCCATTCTCCGCCAGCAAGCCCAGCGCGCGGTGACTGGCGTTCAACTCGACCGGGGTGGTCACCAGGTTGAAGAGAACGACCATGGCGAACAGGGCGAGGCCGAGCTCGGCGATCACGAGGCCGAAGGCACCGCCCGACAGCCAGGAGAGGATGAGGCCGGCCACCACGATGAGAGGAGCCGCCTGCGAGCCGAGGTTGGCCACCGGCACCAGGCCGGATCGCCACTGCATGGCGAAGTAGCCCTGCGCGTCCTGCTGAGCGTGACCGATCTCGTGGGCCGCCACGGCCTCGGCCGCCACCGACGTGCTGGTGGCCACGCCGCGGGACAGGTTGAGGGTCTTGGTGCGGGGATCGTAGTTGTCGGTCAGATCCCCGTCGATGATGTTGATCTGGACATGGCTCAGCCCGCTGCCGGCCAGGATCCGCTGGGCTACTTGGGCCCCGGTCTGCCCGGTTGAGTTGGGCACCTTGGAATAGCGCGCGTAGGTGGACTGGACCCATCCGCGGGCCGCCAGGCTGAGTAGCAAGATGGGCAGGAAGACGAAGAACAAGTAGCCGGTATTGAAAAAGAACATCGCTTTTTCCTCCGTAGGTTGCCTCGAAATTGTACCCGGGCTAGCGCCGGCCTAAGCAGCGCGCCTGTGAACCGGCAACCGTTACTGGCTTGTGACCGGAATTCGCGCGCTTCGCGCGGCGGCGGCCGTTGCACCCCCATGGGCGCGACCCCTATGGACGAGCACCTCACGCTGACCGAGGTCTTCTCCCTGTTTGGCCGGCAGCCGGAAGACACCCGCTGGGTCGCCTCGGCCGACTCCCAGGAGTACCTGGCCGTCGTCCTCTACCTGGTCCAACGCGACGACCACCGCTGACTCTCTTCGGGTTTTGGCGGAACGGGACGACCGTGATATGATACCGATACTATCACATTATGCCAGAGACGCTAAGCCTTAACGATCTCTTCGCCCTATTTGGCCGGGGCCCCGACGAGCCCGCTGGGTGGGGTCGGCGGATTCGGCCGAATACCTGACGGTGGTTACCTACCTGGTCCAGCGCTCCCATCGGGCCCAGGCCTGACTCAAGCCGGAAGGCACCTTCGGCAGCGGCCAGGCAGCCGCGTAGCCCGATTCGGTCTGGTAGCACTCCGGTCACGACCCGGTGACAGCCGGTTTCGATTCGATCGGCCGCAACGTTTACGGTGCATGCTGGGCCCAACGTCGATCTCGTTTATAAAGAGGCTTTATTTTGGGTGGACTCATTTGGGCGGTTCGCGCGTACCTCCGGCGCCAGGACCTTGAAGGGCAGTCCATGCTCGAGTACGCCCTGATCCTGTCGCTGGTGGTCGTCATCCTGATCCTGGTGGTCATGGTTCTGGGCAACACGGTCAAGAACCTGTACAGCAACATCGCCGCTGCGGCCCAACACTAAGGGCTGGGCGGCGTCACCACTCGGGCGGGATTCCCTAGTACGACCGCGCCCGCCGGCACGTCGCTGGCGACCACCGACGCGAACCGGACCACGGCCCCCTCCCCCACCGCCACGCCCTTCAGGATGGTGGCCCGGTCCTGGATCCAGGCCCCGGCGCCGATCCGAATCGGCCGCTCTATCACTGCCGCGTCCGGTCCCCGGCGGGTTGGCCCCACGGCGTGGTAGTCGGTGTCCACCAGGAGGCAGGGGCCGAGCATAGCCCCCGGTCCGATGATGATCGAAGTGGCGGCCATGATGCCGGCACCGTCGATTTCCACCCCGTCGCCCACCTCGATCCGCGCGCCCGGCGTGTGCGTGATCAGCGCCGTCCGCCCCGCCCGGTTGCGGATCCGCACGTTGGTGCCGAAGGAGACCGTCCCCGGGCCCTTGATCCGGAGCCGCCAGGGCCCGCGAAACCCGGCCCCAAACTGGTGCCGGGGGTAGCGGAGCTGCAGAAACCAGCTGCTGATGCTCAAATCGGTGAACTGCCCGGGAAGGGATTTGAACCCTTACAAGCTTGCGCTCACAGCCCCCTCAAAGCTGCGTGTCTACCAGTTCCACCACCCGGGCGGGCAAAGGCCATTGTAGCCCGGACCTACCGGTCGGGCGCAGCAGATCGGGATGCGGGGCGTGCCGAGCCGAAGGAGGCGACGAGCACGCGAGGGAGCGCATCCGTCGATGCGTGACCGAGCGCGCGCAGGAGACGACGCCCGGATCGGCCGCATCCGCGCCCAAGATGCGAGTTTGTTCCGGCGGCCTCGGGCTTAGGCCGCATCCGCGCCCGGGATGCTA